>CAZJRV010000041.1:0-15606 GCA_964548235.1 uncultured Verrucomicrobiota bacterium | reverse complement strand
CTCACCACCGGCAACACGCCGGGAAGCGACAGCCGCCTCAGCGCCGGCAAGCTCGCCAATGCCGATCCCAATGCGATGCAAAATCTCACCGCCCTCCGCGCTAGCCGCGCGATGGGTGATTTGGCGAACAATCCCGGCGCAGGAGGCGTTGCCGGTGCAGGCATGGGAATGGGGATGGGCATGATGATGGGCAACCAAATGGGCGCCGCTGCCACCGGCGCAACACAACCCCAGCAACAGCAAGCCCCGCCCCTGCCAGGTTCGCCCGGCGCCGCCGCTGCTGCGGGCACAGAATATACAGTCGCGATCAATGACGAAAAATACGGCCCGTACAATTTGGCTAACCTGCAAAAGATGGCCGATGAAGGGAGCTTCAAACCCGATATGCTGGTGTGGGCCAAGGGAATGGGCGCGTGGACGAAAGCCGGCGAGGTGGCGGAGTTGTCCGGCCTGTTCGGCCCGCCGCCTTTGCCGGCCGCCGGTGAGGATGGCCCGCCGCCACTGCCTTGATCTGATTTTTGCAACCGATGCAAATCACCATCAACCGCGACGGCGACAATCACGGGCCGTATTCTATCGAGCAAACCCGCGAATTGCTCGCAAACGGCACGTTGCAGGAAAGCGATCTCGCGCATTACGAAGGCGCGGCGGATTGGTTGCCATTGAAGGACGTGCCCGGCCTCAATGAAAGTGCTGCGGCTGCGCCGACAGCGACCGAAGAAAAATCCGGCCCGTCCACGTTCCCTTGCACCGGTTGCGGTGGCGATTTGGTTTTCAAGCCGGGCGCTGCCAAGATGGAATGCCCGTACTGCGGTGCGACAGTGGATTGCCCCGAGCCTACGGGCGAAGTGTTGGAGCATGATTTCGAAAGCCAACTGGCCGCGCTGGAATCGGGCGCGGATACCACGGTGGTGGCCGAAGTGAACTGCGAAGCCTGCGGCGCACAAAACCAGCTCGAGGCCAATCAAACCTCCGGCGAATGCGCCTTCTGCGGCACGCCTTTTGTGCAGCAACCGCAAACGGCAAACGTGTTGCGCCCACAGGCGGTGTTACCCTTTGCTGTGACGCGCGATGAAGGCCTCGGCCATTTTCGCGAATGGATCAATGGCCTGTGGTTTGCGCCCAACAAGCTCAAGCAATTCGCGCGCGACATCAGCAAGCTGAAGGGCCTGTACATCCCGCACTGGACCTACGACAGCAGCACCACCACTGATTACATGGGACAACGCGGCGAGGCCTACTATGTGTCTGTGTCCTACACTGACAGCGAGGGCAGATCGCAGACCCGGCAGGAGCGGCGCATTCACTGGTACCCCGCCAGCGGCCGCGTGTGGGTGACGTTTGATGATATTCTCGTGCCCGCCAGCGACACATTGCCGCGCGAGTTTGTCGATGAGCTGGAGCCGTGGGATTTGCCCGCGTTGACGCCATACGACGACGCTTACCTCAGCGGGTTCCAGAGCGAAAGCTACACCACCGACCTGCGCGCTGGCTTTAACATCGCCAAGGAAAAAATGGTGCCGGAGATCGACGAGAAAATTCGCTGGGACATCGGCGGCGACGAACAACGCATCCATACCAAGACCACCTATTACTCGGACATCACCTTCAAGTACATCCTGTTGCCCGTGTGGATCAGCGCGTATCGGTTCAAGGACCGCAATTTTCAATTCCTCGTCAACGCCCGCACCGGCGAGGTGCAGGGCGAACGTCCGTGGAGTTGGGTTAAGATCACGCTGGCTGCGCTATTGGGCATTGCCATCATCGGCACCATCATTTATTTCGCCAACCAATAAGTGAGCGAAAAAAACCACGAACGACCGCTGGGTTTTTGGTCCGCCACCGGTGCCGTCATCGCCACGATGATCGGCGCGGGCATCTTCGGTGCCACGGGCGGCTTTGCCCACGAGCTGGGCACGGACACCAACGTTTTGCTGGTGTGGCTCTTCTGCGGCGGGCTGGCATTGACCGGCGCGCTCTCCCTCGGTGAACTCGGCGCAATGATGCCCCGCAGCGGCGGCTGCTATACTTACAACCGCCACCTCTATGGCAACACCGCCGGGTACCTCAGCGGTGTGCTGAGTTTCCTGCTCGCCTTCGTGGGCGCGGCGGCGTTTATCACGCTGTTGCTCGGCGTGTACGTTCAATCCATTCTCCCTGGCATCCCACCCGTGGCAACCGCCTCGGTGGTGGTGGGGGTGTTCACGCTCATTCACTCCATCGGTCTGCGCGAAGGCAATTGCGTGAACAATTTTTTCACCATCTTCAAAGTAGGCGTCATCCTTGCGTTCATCGTGGCCGGCTTTCAGGCCAACGTCGAAACGGTCACCGATTCCGCCGCCAAAAATCCCGGTGTGTTTTCCGCGCCCTTCGCCAGCGCGATGCTCACGGCAAGCTTCGCATATCTCGGCTGGGAGACTTCGTCATGGATTGCCGGTGACATTCGCGATCCCAAGCGCAATCTGCCGCGCTCGCTCATTGCCGGCACGGTGTTTGTCACGGTGCTGTACCTGCTGCTCAATGCCGTGTTTCTCCGCGCGCAATCCGCCTCGACCATGACCGGCGAAATCGAAGGCATCGGCCTACACGCCACTCAGATTTTATTTGGGCCCGCGGCCAGTTACTGGTTCAACCTGATGGTCATTGTGCTGCTGCTGTCCACCACCAGCACCATCCTGATGGTGGGCGCGCGCATCGTGGCCGCGATGGCGAAGGACGGCCAACTGCCCGCCGCGCTCGGCAAGCCAAGCCCCACGCGCGCGCCGCAAAACGCACTCATCCTGCAGGCTGCGCTCACCATTATTTTCATCATCGCCGCCAATAACGTGGGCAGCGTGGGCGCCGTGCTCGATTTCATTGGCCTGCCGCTGACGCTCATAATGGGCGCCACCGTCGCCGGCGTGTTTGTCCTGCGCCAGCGCGAGCCCAAGCGCGAGCGGCCCTTCCGTGTGCCGCTTTATCCGATCACGCCGATTATTTTTCTCGGTCTATCGCTGTGGATGGTGGTTTCGGCAATCGGGCAGGGCTGGAAGACCGCCGCGGCCTCTGCCGCCACAGTCCTCATCGTGTGGGCATTGAAACCCCTCCTCACTCGCACGCCAAATTAATTGACGACCGGCGGTCGCTGCCCTCATCATCCGCCCATGGAATTCACGAATGCACGGCTGGTTTTGCCGGATGAAATTCAACGAGGCTCGTTGAGCGTGCAGGGCGGGAAAATCCAGGCCATTTCCACCAACGCAAAGACCCCCGGCAAGGGTACTAAAGGCGGCGACAATCTGTTCGATTTGCGCGGCGGTTTTCTTGCGCCGGGGTTCATTGATCTCCACATCCACGGCGCAATGGGGCGCGACACCATGGAGGCGCGGCTCGATGCGTTCAAGGATATCACCGACTTTCATCTCAAAGGCGGTACCACCTCGTTGACATTGACCACCCTTTCCGCAGCGCAAGCGGACATTGAAAAAACCCTTGAAGCCATCGCGCCGATCCACAACCGGTCCATCGGCGGTTCGCGCATCGTGGGCGTGCACGTGGAGGGCCCCTTCATCAACAAGATCCGCGCCGGGGCACAGAACCCCGAGTACTGCCGCGCCCCCACCGCCAAGGAATGGCAACCCATCCTCAAGCACGGCAGGATGATCACGCAAATGACCCTCGCGCCCGAGCTGCCCCGCGCGTTGAACCTGATCAAGGCGCTTCGCAAGAACGGCACGATTGCCAGCGCCGGCCACACCGATGCCAGTGAGAAAGAGCTTTTCCCTGCGCTCAAGGCCGGCCTCAATCAGGTCACCCACACCTTTAATGCGATGAGCAGCCTCACCAAAAAAGGCCCTTACCGCACGGCGGGAATGCTGGAGTTTGGTCTGGCAAAAGATGATTTGGTTTGTGAGCTCATCAGCGACGGCCAACACGTGCCGCCTGTTTTGATGCGGATGCTCTTCAACGCCAAGCCGCGCGAACAGGTGGTCATCATCACCGACGCCACCAAGGGCGCCGGCCTCAAGCCCGGCACACAGTTTGAACTATGCGGGATCAAAGCCAAGGTCACCCCCACGACCGCCGAGGTCTTCGACGGACGCGGCCTCGCCGGCAGCACACTCACGATGATTCGCGCCGTGCAAACTGCCGTGGAACAAGGCGAGGTGCCACTCGTCGATGCCGTGTTGATGGCCACCCTCAACCCCGCTCGCCAACTCGGCCGCGACAATGAGTTTGGTTCACTGGAAAAAGGCAAACGCGCTGACCTCGTCTGGTTCGACAACCGTTTCCAAGTCAAAGGCGTCTGGCTCGACGGCGAACTGCGCTACATGGCGTAGGATTAAACTGCCGAAAATTTGGCACTCCCGGAAGGATTCGAACCTTCGACCTAAGGTTTAGGAAACCCTCGCTCTATCCAGCTGAGCTACGGGAGCTTTTGGGGAGATTACCTACGGGCATCGACGCACACAAGGTTGCCCGCAGCGTTGCGGGCGTAGATGCGTCCATTGGCGAAAACAGGTACAGTCCAGCAGCGACCTTGGAGGATTTGGGCTTCCGTCTTGGCAACGAAGCCTTTGGGCGAGGCGGGGCCGAGGGCGAGTTTGCCTTTTTCGCCGAGGATGAGCAGCTGGTTTTGCACGGCCATGAGCGAGCCGCAGCCGTAGCCCAGTTTGCGCCATTGCACAGCCCCATCGGCGAGGCGCATGCAGACGATTTGCTTGGGGGTGCGGCCGTGGGTGTTGCCGTCGAAACCGTAGATAAAATCCCCGATGACCACGGAGTTGTTCATGTGATTGCTGAGGTGTTTGTTGGTGTAAACTTGGCGTAGTGCATTTCCGGTGAATTCAAACAGCGCACAACCTCGCTGATAGCCGGTGGAAACAAAAATCTTGTTGCCGATCACAATGGGCGTGGTGGAGTTGGTGCGGAAGGAGGTGCGCCAATCCTGGAAGGCGACGGTCTTGCCGGTTTGTGCATCGAGGATGACGAGGCCATCGGTCTTGAGCGTGGCGAGATAGAAGCGACCCTTGAATTGAAACGCGGCGGGCGTGCCGTAGGCGGGCTTGTAAACTTTGCTGCGCCAGATTTCTTTGCCAGTGGTTTTGTTGAACGCGCAGGTAAAGGTGCCCTCAACGATAACCATGTTGCCGAGGATCAACGGGGAACTTGCAAAACCCCATTCCGGTGGCTTGGGCAATTCCGCCATCGCCATCAGATTTGCGATCCAGTGTTTTTCGCCGTTGGCAACATTGTAGCAGGCGAGTCGACCGGATTTGCTGTAGCCGTAAACACGCTTCCCATCCACTGTTGGCGTGGCGCACGGGCCGCCTTCGTGCAGGTAATCCACGAGCGCAGCGGGATAGGTGTCGCTCCAGAACTTCTTGCCTGTGGCAGCATCGAAACAGAAAAACGTTTCCAGATTTCCTCGCCGTTTGCCGTTGCACCCCATCGCATACACGCGGCCTCCCGCAAGGGCCATGCTGGAAAAGCCCACGCCAATTTTCGCGCGCCAGGCGATTTTGCTGAAGTCGGCCTTGGGCAGTGCTTCCCGTGAAATTCCATCGTACTGCGGCCCACGCCAGTTTGGCCAGTCCTCGGCTTGGGCGGAGTTTACGAAAAGAAAAAGAATCAGCAGTAGTCGCATAGGGCGAGTGTACCGGGAGGGGGGAATCAAGAAAAGCTCCCAATATTTCCATTTTGCGTGTGGATAAGGTGCGGATAAAGCGACGATGAAATGGGTACAAGCGCTTCTGACTCTGTTTTTACGGGATTTGTGCCCGAATTTGCTTTTGTTTTCCTTGGGAATAAAATCTGCCGGATTGTGGGAAAAATGGCGTTTTCCTGCAAATTTACCCCATTGTGTGGGTTTCTTTTTCCCGAATATCTGGTATATTGAGGTAGGAAACGAACCTCAAAGGGAGCGCGCCTGAAATGACTTTGAAGAAAATCGAGCAGAGCTTGGACCGGTGCAATCACCTGATGGAATTGCTGCGAACGTGTCTGGGTATCATGACGCTAATTTTGCAGGTAATTATTTTATTAAAACTCTTCGGCATCATCTAGCCGCCGGACTTCGCCTGCTCCTTGGCCTCCTTCTTCGCGCGCTTCAACTCCGCCTTCTTCCGCTTCTTTTCCTCCTTCCCGTCCAAGTCGGAATCCGGTTTCCCTCCGTTTGCCTTGCCAAAAAGTGGCGGTACCTCCTGATCTTCATTGCCCTTGGAAAACAAATCGAGAAATCTCAATGTCAACGATTTGCCAAACTGGCCAACCACCCCCGCCAGGAAAATCACCGCAACCCACAAAACCCAATCTGGAATATTATCAATCATGTTCTAGACAAAACGATTGGGCAAAAATTTTTCCACCCCGTGATAAAGGGAGAGTATCATTGAACCGGCTCACGGGTCAATTCTGCACGCACTCGGCGCAATAGGCGGTTATTTCCCATCCAACAGTTCGGGTGCCTCGAAGACTGCGATGACTTGGCCGTTGGTCATGTTCCAGATTCGGAGGGTGCTGTCTTGACCGCCGGCGAGGATGACCTTGCCGTCGGGGGTGGCGGCGCTGGCGTACATGTAGTCGGTGCCGCCGCCGAAGCTGCGGGCGTCGTTGAGATTGCTGCTGTTGATGAGGCGCACGGTCTTGTCGCCGGAGGTCACCACCGCCTGCTCGCTGAGGCCGACGTAGTGGATGGAGGTGACTTCCTTGCCGAAGTTGGTGCGCTGCCGAATGCGTTCGCCGGCCTCGAAGTTCCAGTGGCGGATGCTCTTGTCCGCACCCACGCTCACGAGCTGGCGACCGTGCGGCAGCCAGCTCACACCCAGCGCGTGGTGCGTGTGGCCCTCGAAGGTATGGACGATTTTGCCGGTGGCAATCTCGGTGACTTTCACAAACTTGTCGGCGCTGGCGCTGGCGATGTATTTGCCGTCCTTGGAAAACTCGAGACCGAGCACGCTGTCGCTGTGGACCTCGGCGAAGTTTTTGGCGAGCTTGCCGTCGGCAAGGTTCCAGATTTGCACCTCTCCGCCGCGGCTGGGTTCGCCGCTGCCGGTGGCAATCTGCTTGCCGTCGGGGCTGAAGTCGATCGTGTTTACGCGATCAGTGAGGGGCGACTTGGCGTCGCCGGTGCCGAGGGTGCGCTCGAGTTTCCACTCGGTCCCGGGGCTCCAGACGCGGGCGGTCTTGTCGGCGCTGGCGGAGATGAATTTCTCGCCATTAAATACCAATGCCATCACGGCGCCCGTGTGGCCATTGAACGACTTCAACGACTGGCCGTTGGCGGCGGACCACGTGTGAATCTTCATGTCGTCGCCACCGGTGATGACCCGTTGACTGTCGGCGGAAAACGCGATGGCGCGGATGGGCATCTCGGCCTTGGCGACTGCGTCCATCGATGAGGCCACGGCGATCTCGCGCGCCTTGGCATCGGCGTCGGCGGCCTTCTTGGCGGCGTCGGCGGCCTTTTGGATGCCATCGGCCTTGGCCTTGGCCTTGGTGGCGAGGTTGAATTCATTGACCGCCTGGACGCGCGGCTCCTCGAGTTTTTTGTATTCCGTGTCGGCGGTGGTGACTTTTTTGGCGGTGGCATCGAGTGTCTTCTTCGCGGCGGCTTGGTCGGTGTTTAGCTTGTCGCGCTTGGTTTTGGAATCGTTGGCAACCTTGCGCTTGTCGGTGGCGATTTTCGCGGCGGCGTCCTGCGCGGCCTTGGCCTTGTCGGCAATGGGTTTGGCGGCGACGGCGAGCTTGGCGGCGTCGCTACTGACTTTCTCGGCGGCGGTGTAAACTTTTTGCGCGTTGGCGACGTTGGTTTTCGCCCTGGCCAACGCAGTCTCGGCAACCTTCTGCGCGGCCTGCGCTTGCGTCAATTTCGTGGCGGCGGCGGTCGCGGCGGTTTGCGCTGTTTTTTCCTTCGCCTGTTCCGCTGTCAATTTGGTCTTCGCGGTGTTGGCGAGCTTGCGCTTGTCGGCGGCGGCCTTGGTGGCGGCCTGTGTTTCGGCGGGCTTTTTGTTGGCGTCACCGGCGATTTTCTTTGCGTTTGCCTCGGCGGCTTTCGCGGCGGCATCGACGGCGGTGAATGCCTTTTGCTCGGCGGCGGTGGCGGTCTTGGCGGTGGTCAACGTCTTGTCGGCATTCGCCTTGGCGGTGGTGGCGTCGGTGACAACCTTTTTCGCGGCGGTCAGCTTGGTCTCGGCCGGCTTCTGCTGCTGGGCGATGGCGTCGTCGAGCGTTTTCTTCGCGTTGGCAGCGGCGGTTTTCCTCGTGGTGGCGGTCTTTTCCTTGGCGGTAAAATCGGCCACGGGCCGGGCGGCATCGGACTTCGCCTTGGCGGCAGCGGTCTCGGCGGTCTTGGCCACCGTGTCCAATTCGGGGAAGGTCTTTACCTCGGCGTCGTAGTCGGCCTTGAGCTTGTTGTAAGCATCCTCGTTCTTTTTCTTTTCGGCGAGGGCGTCATCGAGGATTTTTTTCTTCGCGGCGATGGGCATTCCCTCGGCTTTTTTCTTGGCTTCATCAGATTTCTTTAAACGGTCGGCGGCCTTTTTCTGGGCGTCGGTTTTTGCCTTGAGATTGTTGGTGTGATAGGTGACCTCGCGCTTGGCAAAGGCGAGGCGGCGCTCATTTTTCGCCAAGTCAATTTTTAGGTCGCGCTGGCCGCGCAACTCGGCAATTTGTCGACCGTTGCTGGCGGTCCAAATTTTGGCGGTTTTGTTTTCACTGGCGGAGGCAAACTTGGTGGCGTCCGGGCTGATGGCCACGGCGAAAACGGGGGCGCCGTGGGTCATGCTGCGGATTTGGTTGCCGCCGTTGGCGTCCCAATGACGGATGGTGCCGTCGCGGCTGCCGGAGAGAATCTGCGTGTCGTTGTTCGGCAGACGGGTAAGGGCGAGGATGGGTTGGCTGTGGCCTTTCATTTCCTTGTGCGGCTTGAGGCCGGCCTTGGCGGCGGCGGTCTCGGCGGCCTTGGCTTTGTCGGATTCCAACTTGGCGGCATCGGCGATTTTTTTGGTGTCGACGACAGCTTTGGCCGTGGCGGTGACCTCGGTTTTGGCCTTGGCGTCGGCGGTCTTGGCGGTGGCGAGAGCCTTGGCCTTGTCGGCGGCGGTCTTTACGGCGGAGGCCTCGGCGGCTTGGGCCTTGGTGAGGGTGGCCTTGGACGTGTCGGCGGCTTTGCGCTTGTCAGCGGCAGCCTTGGCGGCGGCGTCTTTCTCGGGCATTTTCTTTTTGGCATCGCTGGCAATTTTCTTGGCGGTGGCCTCGGCGGCCTTGGCCGCGTTGTCGGCGGCGGTGAAGGCTGACTGCGCCTTGGCGGTGGCGGCCTTGGTGATGGTGACGGCCTTGGCGGCATCGGTGTTGGCCTTGGTGGCGACGGTCAAGGTGGCGGCGGCCTTAGTGGCGGCGGCCTTGGCGGTGGCGGCTTTGGTGGCGGCGGCTTTGCCGGCTTGGTCGGTGGTGGTGTAGATTTTTAGTTTATCGGCGGCCGTTTTTTTGGCGGCGGCGAGGGCTTGTGCGACGGTGGCGTTGATGGTCTTCGCGGTGGCGAGATCCCATGAGCGGATGAGGTTGTCCTCATGCGCGGTGACGATGAGCTTGGCGCCGGTGGTCCAGGTGACTGCGGTGATTTTGCTGGGCTTGGCCAGCTCCAGCTTGGGGGCGATGAATTTGCCATCGGCGAGGGTCCAGATGTGGTATTGGCCATCGGCGGCGCCGGAGAGGAGTTGGGTATTGTCGGGCGAGAAGGCAACGTAGCTGACGGGCATCTTGTGGCCAGTGAGCGTCTTGATAGCGGCGCCGGTGTTGGGGTTGATAAGACGGATGTTGTTGGCCTCGGCGACGGCGAGGGATTGGCCGTCGGGGCTGAGGGCGATGATGGCGGCGGCGGTGTTGAGCGGAATGCTGCGGAGCGCATTGACTGGTTGGCGGCGCCAGAGTTTTACCTCGCGATAGCCGCCGCTGGCGAGGAGGTCGCCGGTTTGGTTGAAGGTCAGCGCGTGGACGAGGTCGCGATGGCTGACGCCGTTTTTGTACTTGGCGTCCTTGAGCAGCGCGGGGTCGGTGAGGCGGGTGACGAGTTTTTTGCTGGGGACGTGGTAGAGAAAAATCTGATTGGCGCGGCCGGCGGCGGCGTACTGGCCGTCGGGCGTGATGGCGACGGAGTAAATGGGATTGAGCCCCTCGGGCAGCGGCTGCCAATTGACGGTGCGCGTGGCCTTGACGACTCCCTTGGCGCCTTGGGCAATCCAAAGCTTGAGCAGGCCGAGCTGTTGTGGGGTGAGTGATTTGGCAGAGGCTTTGTTCTCCGGCGGCGGCATGGGGGGATCGTCGAGGTGCGCGGCGAGTTGAAAAAGAATGCTGTCCTCGGGCTTGCCGGGGACGACGGCGTCTGCCTCGAGAATGTCCTGCGGCGTCTCGAGGATGAGGTCGGCCTTGGCCTTGGTTTGGTTGTGGCAGGCGAGGCAATTGGCGCGGAGGACGGGCAGGATTTCGCTCTGGAAATCTACGGGTTTGGCGCGCTTGATTTCGGAGACGGGCAGCGGGTTCTTCTTGGCGGCGTCGGCGGGGGTGGCCAACAGGCCGGCGGCGAGGATAGCGAGGGTGAGTTTGGTGTGTTTCATTTTGCTCTGCTTATCAAAATTGTTTGTTCGATTTTCCTGATTGGGTAGACGCTATTTCTTCGCGGCATTTTTCACCTCGATGACCTTCAGCTTGAGCGGCTGGGTAACCTTGATGGTTTGGTTCTGCAATTTCAGGGTAGCCTCGACGTTGAGCGCGAGGTCGCCAACGGTCGCCTTGTCATTGGCGGTGATGGTGAATTTGCCGGTGGTCTGGCCCTTGGCGATGGTGAGCTTGCCGATGGCCAGGCCGCTGGTGCCCTTGGGCAGGGCCACGCCCACGGTGACGGGGTCGGCGAAGCTGTACTTGCGCTCCAGGTTTACGGTGAACTCGACCTTGGCACCCTGCTTCACCTGGCCGGCGGCGACGGGCTTGAGCACGATGGGTGCCTCGGTAACCTTCACGGTGATGGGCTGGCTGAAAAATGTGGCGGTGATGTCCTTGGGCTTGGCCGCGGCGGTGAGTTTCTTAACACTCGCGGACGCCGCAGCCTTGGCAGCATCGGCGGTCTTTTTCTTCGCGGCAGCCTCGTCGCTCTTCTTCTTGGCAGCAGACTTTTGCTCTGGCGTGGCGTCTTTTTTCTTGTTGATTGCGGTAAATTCGGTGGCTGCGGCCTTGGCGAGTTTGTCGGCCTCGGCGGCGGTGGTGTCGGCCTTTTTCTGGTCGGCCTTGGCGGCGTCGAGCTTGGCCTTGGGGACGCGGCTGTATTTGCCTTTGACCTGCGTGCGAAGATAGAGGACGTGCTCGCCGACGGGGAGTTTGTAGGTGTTGAGGTTGAGGTTGAAGGTGCCGTCGGCTTTGTTTTTGGCGAGGTTGAAATCCTTGAACTTGGAGAGCGTGCTGTGGCCGAGGCACTTGACTTTTTTGTCGATGCCCTTGAAGCCGTCGGTTTGGGTGATGACCAGCGGGATGTTCAGGTTGCCGAAGCGCGAGTGTTCGTACACTTTGTTTTCCTTGAGCGAAATGGCGACGGGAATGGTCTCCTCGGCGGTGACCTGCAGCTGCAACGTGTTGGTGAGACGCGCGCGGACGCGGCTGCGCCTGGTGGTGCTGTCGTAAATGATGGTGGACACGCCGGCATTCCGCGCGGTTCGGGTGATGGGTTGGTCGGCAATCTTGCTCTTGCCGGTGATGGTGATGTTGCCGGCCCAGTTGGGGGCGTCGGCCTTGGCGGTGAGCATGATGAGCGCGCTGTTTTGGCCGGCGGCGATTGCGGATTTGCTGGCGGTAATGCTGGCGGGCAAACCGGCGATGGACAGTTCGATGGGTTCATTAAAATTATCTCGTTTGAAAACCATCACTTTGATGGGCAAAACCTGGCCGCGCCGCAGGAAGCCTGTGGGCATGGGCACGGGCTGGTTGGCGATGGCCAGCGCGCCCTCGGGCATGGCCACGAGGCGGAAGTCGGGCGCTTCCTTGTGGATGGACAGGCGGTACAGGCTGTCGGCGCTGCCGCGGCTGTAAAGGTCGTAAAGCAAAATGCGATAGGTGCCATCATCGGGCGCAACGAAGCGGAAGGAGGGGTCGACGGAGGACGTGTTGAACGTGGAGCCGCCAATGTTCACGGGGCTGTCCTGCACTTCCTTCACGGTGCTGACTTTTTCCACGCCCTTGTCGTCCTTGGTGACGCGCTGGATTCGGAAGAACGGATTCGTGGTTGCGCCGAGGCGTTCGCTAACGACCTCGACAAAGTAGGTGTCGCCTTTCTTCGCGTTAAAGGTCACCCAGTCGCGGTCGCGGCGCGGGAAAAACTGGCCGACGTATTCGCACGGGACGGAAATTTTCTGCGCGGCCTCGGGCCGGTTGTTGTCGGCGGCGGCCTCGGCGATGACGGCGGCCTCGGCGAAGTGAATGCGCACAGGATTGGACGCGCCGGCGGGGCTGGGCAGGCGGTAGTCGATGCCGTCAAAGCCCGCCGCCACGGGGCCGACGGGCGTGCTGCTGGAAATTTTCAGGCGCGCTGCCGCATCGCCGGGCAGGGCAATGGTTACGGTCTTGCGTTGCAACGGCTTGCCGTCCAGCTCCATTCCCGCGTCCTGGCCGCCGGGGAGGTTGCGGCCGTAGACGGTGTAATTTCCATTGCTGCCGGGCTTGCCGACGGGCGGCACGATGAAATCGATGTACGGGCGCTGCGCGATGGTGAGGCGAAATACGTGTTCCGCGCCCCCGCCGTAAGTGAAGTCGTGCATCGCCACGAAGTAGTCGCCGTCGCTGGCTGCCGTATGGTCAAGCGGCTTGCCAAAGCGATTGCGCTCCAGCTCCAGCCCACCCGCGTCCTTGAGCACCAGCACCGGGGCCATCTTCGAGTCCAGCGCGTGCGCCTGGCAATCGACCAGCACGCGCTGTCCCTTTTTCAACGTCACTTTGAAGTAGCTGTAATTGCGCGAACTGGCTTGGCCGTTGATGGTGGTGCCGAGTTTGAATTCCATCGCCTTCTCGGCCGAAGTGCCGGCGGTGGATTTTTCCTCGGGCAAATCGCCCACGGCGAACGCGCGCACATTCGAGATGCCAAACTGGCCGCCGCCGACTTGCGCGTCGTAAATTCCCACGGGCACATTCTTGCCGATGGCGACGGTGTATTGGTTGGCCACCACGTTGCCCTTGGCGTCTTTTTTCTGCGCGGCGGTGATGTCCTTGTGCGAAAAGAAAAGCTGCTTCGACCCATCGAGGTCGCCGCCGGTGATGGTGGCGTCCACGCTGGTGCCCTGCTGGCCGCCCGCGGGAAAGATGCTGTTCATGCGCGCGCGCGGGAGCTGCTGCGCCGATGTGTCGAACGCAGCCATCAACGCCGCGAATATACCAAGGAGAGGGAGTGCCTTTTTCATGTCTATATTTTTTTTGGGTGGAGTTAAAATAATTCTTCAATCGGCTCGCCAAACGGCAGTACTGGATGCGGCCGACCTGCAAAATCTTCGTATTGCTCGGTGGTGTCCACGCCGAGGTGGCGGTACATCGTGGCCAAAATATCCTGCGGCTGCACTGGGCGGTCTTTCGGGAACGCGCCCTTGTCGTCGGACGAGCCAACCACCGTGCCGCCGCGAATGCCGCCCCCGCACATTGCCGCGCTGAACACATTCGGATAATGATCGCGGCCGCCGGTGGCATTGACCTTCGGCGTGCGGCCGAACTCGCCCCACGCGACGACCATCACGCTGTCCATCAAGCCGCGGTGCTCGAGGTCGGTCAGCAGCGCGGTGTACGCCTGATCCCAGCGCGGCAGAAAACCGTCGCGCATGCTTTCGTAGCCTTTCACGTGCGTGTCCCACCAGCGCAGGTCAACGGTGACCAGCCGCACGCCGGCCTCGACCAGTCGGCGGGCGAGTAAAATTCGCTGGCTCCACGCCGGCACGCCGCAGCGGTCGGGCGTGGGCGCGTTGTAACGCGCGCGGAATCCGTACCGCTCGCGGATGGCCATCGGCTCGGCGTCAAGGTTGAAAGCGTCGCGCGCGCGCGGACTGGTCACGATGTCCAGCGCCTGTTGCTGAAACTTGTCGATGGCCTCGGCGTTGCCGGTGTTGTCAATGTCGCGGCGAATCTTGTCAAAGCTTCCGAGCAGATTGCGGCGCGTGTCGAGGCGGTTGAAATCGAGACCGTCGGTCAGTTCAAAATTGGGCACCTCAAATTTGCCGCCGTTCTTTGGCCACGTGCTGCTGTCGGCGGGGTCGACTTGCGTATAAAACGGCCCGTATTTTTTACCAAGATACGCGGGCTCCACGCCGGGCAGCGTGCGGGGAATCATCACATACGGCGGCAGCGCGGGATTCAGGTGGCCGAGCTGTTTCGCGACGATGGAGCCGCAGCTGGGGTAGACGTTCTCGCCGGGGTTGCGGCCGGGTGGATAGCCTGTGAAAAGAATCTGGTCGCCCGCGGAATGGCCGGCGTTCTTGTGATGCAGGCTGCGGATGATGGCGAACTTGTCGGTCATCTTCGCGCACTTGGGCAGCAAATCGCAAATCTGCGTGCCGGGCACCTTTGTCCGCATCGCGCCAAACGCGCCGCGGTATTCCGATGGCGCGTCGGGCTTGGGATCCCACGTCTCGTGCTGGCTGGGGCCGCCGCGTTTCCAGAGGATGATGACCGACTTGTCGCGCGAAACTTTTTTGCGATTTTTTACCGCCGCCTCCGCGCACATGAGGCTGGCCAGCGACAAGCCGCCGAGCCCGAGCGCGCCAGCCTTCACAAAGCCGCGCCGGTCAATTGCATCCGATGCGAGGTTGCGCCGGAACTCCGCGCATCCGGTGCGGTCTGCTCGTTTGCTTTCGCCCATCGAGCCTCCGGGTTAGTGGTTGAAGAGAAACTCCTTCGTGTTAAAGAGCGCCCAAATGATGTCCTCGTAGGAAGCTTTGCGGTCGGCGGGTTTTTCTTTGCCGTCCTTGTCCTCGATGATTCGGTCGAGATGCGCGCGGGCAAGCAGCACCTCGCTGCCGCTGGGCTCGCGGGAAAATGCCAGCAGGAAGAGGACGCGGACACGCTGCTCCTCCTCCACCGACGCGGCGGCCTGCGCTTTTTCAAACGCAGCCTTCGCGGCGGTGGCTTTGGCTTGCGCGGGCTGTTGCTTCGTGGCGATGAGGTTGGCGAGCTTCTTCTTGGCGTCGTCAGTCTTGGCGGTGGCGGTTGCCTTTTCGACCTGGGCGGTCACCGCAGCCAACGCCTTGTCGGCGGCAGCTTGTTCTTTTTTCGCCTTGGCGAAGGCCTCGCTGACGGGCGTCTTGGTATTGGATAACTTCGCCGCGCGGCCGCTGCCGCTGGCGAGTTTGCCCTGAATGTCCTTCGAGTTCAGCAAATGCAAACTCTGCGCGAGGCTGGCATCGCTGGACCGCTCGCACTCGCAGGAGCTGGAGCTGTCCGGGCGGCCGAACACGGTCAGGAAGTAGGACTGGCTGTTGAAGCTGTTGTCCGGCAACTGCACCGCGCGCGTGCCGACGGGCAACCCGCTGAAGCTCGGCTGCGCGCCGGTCATTTGGTTGATGGCGTCGTACAGCACCTCGGCGTTCAGGCGCTTGGGATAGTAGCGGC
>CAZJRV010000040.1:15437-15647 GCA_964548235.1 uncultured Verrucomicrobiota bacterium | reverse complement strand
GGCAAGGGCTTCGCGCGCGGCGGTTTCATTGCCGGGGCCAAGCTGGATGACGTGGCCGCCGCGCAAGTCATCCTTGCGATACAATTCGGCGTACCACGAAGCGGGGTGGTCGGAAACAAAGTTAGTCTGCGCACCCTCACCAGAAAGCGTGCCGCCGACAATTTGTTTCACCCGTCCTTCGTGCAGATCAATGCAGGGGCGGAACACGCG
>CAZJRV010000040.1:0-15427 GCA_964548235.1 uncultured Verrucomicrobiota bacterium | reverse complement strand
GGGTACTGGGTCGGGCAGCGAGGGTCGAGGGTCGAGTGATGGAGTGGCGCGTCGCGCGGCTCACGCCTCCACGGCGGCCGTGTAGCACGGCTCGGGCACGGGTTCGCCGGCGCTGAGGCAGGCGACGATCCACGTGTCCTGCGCTTCCAGCACATCGGCCAGCGCCTCCTCGGGGGTGTCGCCCTGACCGGTGCAGTGTTTGAGGTCCGGAATCTCCGCGATGAAGCAATCGTCCTCTTCGCTCCAGAAAATGTTGATGTGATAATGCGGCGTGGTCATGGCGCAATGGTGGAAACTTACGCCACATTTGCCAGTTCGTCAAATGGTGTGAATATTTTTTGAATAACTCAATTTTCCAATCATGTGAAACCACGATTGGCTCGACACTTCATCGAGCCGCCAGTTATAAATGGTCGTCTCTTTATTGTTTATGAAACGCAATGGAATTCTAGCGGCGGGCAATTGGATTGTGGATCAGGTGAAGATGGTGGACGTCTTTCCGCAGCGGGAAACGCTGGCCAATATTTTGAGCCAAAGCCAAGGCACCGGCGGTTCGCCCTACAACCTGGTGGTAAACCTCGCCAAGCTGGGCACGAAGATTCCGCTCAGCGGCGCGGGGCTCGTGGGCAAGGATGATCTTGGCCAGTACATTCTTGCCGACCTCAAGCGGCACAAGATTGACGCCAAACAAATTCAAATCACCGATCGTGCGCCGACGTCGTACACCGACGTGATGACTGAGGTGGAAACCGGCCGCCGCACGTTTTTCCATTGTCGCGGGGCAAATGCGCTGTGGAATGGCAAGGGGCTGGACTTCAAGAAATCGAAGGCGAAAATTTTTCACATTGGCTACCTGCTGCTGCTCGATGCAATGGATGCGCCGGACAAGAAACACGGCACCCGCGCCGCTGCCCTCTGCGCAAAAGCCCAGAAGGCGGGCATGAAAACCAGCATCGATTGCGTGAGCGAGGACAGTGATCGCTTTGCCAAGATTGTCTCGCCCGTGCTGCCGCATGTGGACTATTGCATCCTCAATGAATTCGAGGCGGGCAAGACCACCGGCTTCACCATCCGCCGCAGCGACGGCACGCTAGACACCGTGGCACTGAAGCACGCCGCCGGTGCGTTGCTGCAGTTGGGCGTGAAGGAACTGGTGTGCGTGCACTTTCCGGAAGGCGGCTTTGCGCGCATCCGCGGCGGAACCGATCACTGGCAGTCGTCGCTCAAGCTGCCGCAAAAATACATCCAAGGCGCGGCCGGCGCGGGCGATGCCTTTTGCACCGGCATGCTTTTGGGAATTCATGAAGGCTGGAACATCCAGCGCAGCCTGTTCACTGCCGTGTGCGCTGCGGCGGCGAACCTCAGCGACTCCACCTGTACGGGTGGAATGAAACGCCTCAACACCGTGCTGGCGCTGGCCAAGAAATACAAACCGCGCCCGGCGATTGGGGATTAACCCAATTACGCCCGTTCGAGGTATTTTTGGTTCTTCACGTCGACCTTGATTTTTTCGCCGGTCTTAATGAAGAGGGGCACTTGGATGATGACGCCGGTCTCGAGGGTGACGGGTTTTTGCACGTTGCTGGCTGAATCGCCCTTCACACCTTCGGGGGCATCGCTGACGGTGAGCACCACGTTGGGCGGCAGCTCCACCATCGCCAGCGTGCCGTCCACGTAGGTGGCGGTGAGCGGCGTGTTCTCGGTCATGAAATCCTTCACCTCAGCCATCAATTCTGCGCGGACGCTTTCCTGCTCGTAGGATTCCGGATCGACCAGCACATAATCCTCGCCCTCCATGTAACTGAATTCCAGGTCGCGGGTGGTCATGGGCACGATGTCGACGTTCTCGGATGAGTTGAACCGGTTGTCGGAAGATTTGCCGGTGGAGAGATTTCGTAGCTTGGCCTGAATGTACGCCGGACTTCACGTGGCCGGTTTCCATCACGACACAGACTGCGCCATTGTATTTGATCGCGTTGCCGCGCCGAAGGTCATTTGCAATTGCCATAAACTTGGAGATTAAAAACGGGCAGGGAAATTAGCCGAGCGCGGACTGAATGCAAGCCTGAAAGCAGGGAGCGGATGAGGGGCTAAGGCGCGTTGGAATCCGGTTGCTCGAAGCGGATGACCGTTTCGCCCGGGCGGGCTAATCCGAGTTTTTCACGGGCATAACGCGCCACAGTCTCGGGGTCATTACGGAGCGCATCGATCTGCGCTTTGATTTGACGGGCCGTTTCCTCTTCAGTCGCCACATTCTGTTCCAGCCGCAAAATCTCCGAGCGCATTCGCTCGTTTTGTTTGATGAGCGGAAGATACCAAACCGCCACGGCAAGCAACGCGGCGATGACCAACAAAAACACCACAGCCTTCGTCAGCTTATCCCAAATTCCAGTGTTAATCCTCCTTTCGCTCATGCGAAAGAGGGATTATTAACAGGAGATGGTGAATAACTCAAGGTTATTCACGGGCGGCGGATAAATGGGCCAAGTGTTTTTTGAACCGCCAAGACGCAAAGACGCCAAGTTTTTCAAATGGTTTCCTTTGTGTCTTGGCACTTTCGCGCCTAAATTCATTCCGGTTTCGGCAGTTCCGGGAGTTCCGGCGCTTCGGGCTGCGGAATTGGGGCGGGTGCCGGTTGGCGTTGCGCTTGCCATTGCTCGGTGAGCTTTTTGGATTCGGCCAACTGTGCCGGCGAAAGTTTCGTGGCGAGTTCCGTGTGGGCCATCTGTGCATCGGCATCGCCCTGAGCGGCGGCGAGTGCGAGCCATTTGTTCGCCTGCACCAAATCCGGCTCCACCCCCTGGCCCAAAGCGTACATCACGCCCAAGGCGGTTTGTCCTTCGGCGAAGCCCTGCTCAGCAGCTTGGCGGAACCATTTCATCGCCTCCACTTTGCTTGCGGCTACGCCTTCGCCTTCGGTGTACATCACTGCGAGATTCACCTGTGCCTGCGCGTGCCCTTGCTCGGCGGCCTTGCGATACCACGCGGCGGCCCGTGCATAATCGCGCGGCAAATTGTTTCCTTCATAATACATCCAGCCGATGCTGAATTGCAGTTGTGTAAACTCGCCACCCGGTCCGGCTTGCTCGAATGACTTCGCAATTTTATCCAGCGCGATCGCTTTCTTTTCCGCATCGGCAATCTGCGTGGCGATGGTGAGCGCCTGCACAAAAATTTCTTCCGCCTGTTGCGCGTTGCCCGGCTGCGCCATCGCAGTTGCGATTTGCTGGAGTGCGATGGCTTTGCCTTCGCCGTCATTCATGCGGCCCACGAGAGTGAGCGATTGCTGCAAAACTGCCTGCGCCTGCTGTTGGATTTCATTGGCCAATACCAGCGACTGGGCAAGCACGGCTTGGATTTGTGCGTGGTCGCCCAGTTCGGTAAGGGCGAGCGTGAGTTTGCCAAGCGTTTGCACCTTGGCATCCACGCCTTTGATTTTTTCCACTGTCGCCAATGCCTCCGCCAGCGTGGAACGGGCGTCATCATTTAGCCCGAGGCGAATCTGCGCGCCTGCCAAATAGCTCAACGCGGGTGCCAACGCGGCAGCATCTTCGATTTCATCCACGATGGCCTGTGCCTGAGCGAGAATGATTACCGCTCGTTCGGTGTCGCCTGTTTGTGCAAGGGTGCCGGCGAGATTCGCGAGCACACGCACCTTACCGGCGGGGTTGTCGATTTTATCCACTAATGCCAGCACCGGATCGATGGGGGCTTCGGGTTCTTCAGTTCCCTCGGTGGGATCTAATTCAGGATCCTCGCCTTCAACCGGTTCGGGTGCTTCAGGGGTTTCGCCTTCCGCAGGCTCGGTGGGTTCGACGGGCTCTGCCGGCTGGGGCTTGGGAGCTGCCTCCGGCTTGGATTGCGGGGCTGGAGCAGGTTCGGGCACGGCGGCGGATTGCTCCGGCATCGGGGCCGAGGCGGGCTTGGAAAAGATGAACAGTGCCGCCACGCCAAACAGGAGTGCGACGCCGATGATGAGTTCGGTTCGGTTCGATTTCATTTTACCCTCCATGGATTTTGACGTCACCGACGCGGGTTGGGATTCAACATCTGCTGCAAATGATTTTTGTCTTCAATCACTTTCCGAAATGCCGCGAGATCCTTTCCCATCTCCACTTGCAGCGCTTGATAATACATTTCAGAGAAAAAGAATGCGCGGGCGACATCCCCGTCAACGAGCTCAATGTCGCGCGGTTTCACGTGGGGCATCATCAGCAGCCGGCCCCGTGTGAAATTGCCAAGGCTGAGCACCTGTTTTTCTGTATTTAATTCCACGGTTTTTTTCATGAGCACCGCGTACTTCAGGCGTTCCACGTCAGCCTGGCGGCGTAACAAAACAGTAAACACTTCCTGCCCTTCGGCGGTGGGTTGATTGAGCGCCCAGAGATTGCGTGCCCATTCTGCTTCGCTTGCGCAGTCCAGCAGTTTCAATTCCGGCACGGGTTCATTGAAGATGGTTTTTGCATCATCAGAAAACCGCTGCATGGCAAAGGAAATGGCAATGGCGCGTTTGCCGCCTTGATCGGTGAGCACTTCGGGTGCGTTGGTTTTGAGGTATTCCTCGAGGAACCGCACGCGATGGCCGACTTCAATATTTTTGTCCGGCTCGAAGAAGATGATCTTGGTGGAGGCCAGTTGCTCCTGCATGTCCTGCCGCTTGAGCACCTCGTAAATCTGGCGGTAGCACAAAATGTTTTCCCCCGGCACGGCGCGCCCCACGAATCGGTTGTAGGGGTATTCGCTGCCAAGATGCATGTTGTCGGCCACGATGCGTGTGGCGAGTGATTTCATTCGTTGCAGCTGACGGTTTTGGGTGAGGTAGTTCAGGTCAAACGTATCTTCCGCGCGGATCCGATAGGCATCGCGAAAGAGTTGATGCCCAAAGCTGTCGAACAAATCCTCATCCTTCGGGATGTGTTTGCCGGCCACCTGTTCCTCCGGCAACACGGTGGGGGTGAGGACGATGATGACTTCGCGCTTCACGGCTTTCTCCTGTTTGCTGCGGAATAGCCCGCCCAAGATCGGGAGGTCGCCGAGCAGTGGCACTTTGTCGACGCTGCTTTGCTTGTCGCGGGCGATGAGTCCGCCAATAATGAAGGGGGTGTTGTTCGAAACACGGGCGGTGGTTTTCACCTCGCGCTCAGAAATGGTCGGCGATTTTGCCACCACGTTTGCGCCCTGTTTCACTTCCACATCTTCATTCGGAACCTTGGCAGTAACGAGTGCATTGATTTGCATGCTCACTTCGCCGCCATCGGCACTAGCGCGCGGGCGGACGGCCAACGAGATGCCGGCCTTTTTCATTTCAAACGAGGTGCGCTGGTAGTTGTTGCCCGGCGCGTAGGTGGTATTGGCCACGGGAATTTGTTGGGCCACATTGATGTAGGCCATCCGGTTATTGAGCGCGAGCACGCTGGGCCGCGAGAGCACCTCCGCTTTGCCATCGCGCACCAGCGCCTTCACCTGCGCATTGAGGCCATGGAAAACGCCGGAGGTGGCGAGGTTTAGCGCCTCGTCCGCGCTCGGATACTTGAGCGTACCGAATGTGAGCGTACTCGTTTTGTCCGTAAACCCGCTGCCGGTGGGGTTGCCTGAGCGTGCCCATTTCACTCCCATTTCTTCTAACGCGGTGGAGGAGATTTCCAGAATCATGGCCTCGATGATGATTTGTTTCGCGGGCTTATCCACATCCCGTTTCAATAAATCCAAAAGGCGGCTCAGCTGCGCCGGTTCGTTTTCATCATGGAACACGATGAGCTCGTTCATCGGATCCGTTTCTGTTTGGGGAAACTTATCTTCCGGTTTGGGAATGGTTTCGTGAAACGCCGTGCCCGGCAGGGAGATCACCACCGGCAATTTTGCTGGATCCACCGCCTCCTCGGCCTTGCCAATATTGTAACCGTGCAACGCCAATAATTGCGTGGCCCGAACGGGGTCGATGTAACTGAGTGTGATTCGCTTGGAAACCACCTTCACGTCGTTGGTGGTCTTGAGCTCCGCAAGTTCGCCCAGCGCGTTTTGCAGCCACGGCTTGATGCGGCTGCGCTTGGGGCCCGTGCCGGGCAGGAGTGGTTGTGCCAGAAGTGTTCCGGCCAGCGCCACCCACAGCACGGCCATCAAACGGATTTTATTTTTTTTCATCCCCATCATCCCCCTTGTTTTTGTCCGCACCGGCGAAGCCCGGGAAAAACGACTGCATCACCCGCTGCATCGTTGTTTTCTTTTCCCCTTGCGCCTCGGCCTGTTCGGCGCGCTGCGCTTCTTCGCATTTCACCTGAACTCGCTTGGCCGCCAGTTTCGCGCTCTTCTTCAGCAAGTCCCGCAATTCATCGTGCTCTTTCAGCAAAGGTGCGAGCGCGTCCCGGCTGATTTCATAAACCAAAACCTCGGTGCCGGCCTGCACTGTGGTGGCGCGCTTCGCATCATCGAGCACCGATGCCACGCCAAAATGTTGCCCGGCCCGCAAGGTGTCCACCTGCACCCGCCCATTGGAGCTATCGGCGAAGCGCTCCAGCAATCCTTCGAGGCACACGAAGAGCGAATCGCCCGTATCACCCTGCGCGTACAGCACCTCGTCTTCCGCCAGCTTGCGCTTTTGCATTTGGGGGAAGACCGTCGCGAATTCGCCCGCGCTCAAGCTGCGGAATAATTCCGTGCGCGTGAGCAATTGGTACAAGTCCTCATCCAGCGACGCATCCAGCGTCCGCTGTTTCCCGCGCGTAAGGGTCACCTCCTCCTTCGAGTGCGCGGGCATAATACCAGAATGCACCAAATGTTCAAGCACCGTTCGGTTCACCTCGTGCCGCGATTCATTCGGGGAAATGTGCTTTGGCAAAATGAAATAACGCACCTCGTACACCATCCCGTTGAGCGAAGATTCCTTCATCCGCACTTCCGGTTCCGGTTTGGAGAGTATGCCCATGTGCGCGCACGCGGCGCGGATGCCCGCAGTGAGCACCCGCGTGGCGCGTTCGCTGGGCACCTCGAAGTCGATCGTGAAATCCAGCTCCATCCGGAAATGCGGCTTGGGCTCCATATAGTTGGTTACGATGGTCTCGCCCAGCCGACTGTTGGGAACCACCACCATATTATTGGCCGTAGTGCGCAGGCGCGTGGTGCGCCAGTTGATTTCGATGACCTCCGCGATGATATGCGTCTCCACGCGGTTTTGATGCACCATGATCCAGTCACCCATTTTGAACGGTCGATCCACGTGAATGGCCAGCCCCATGAACAAATCAAGAATCACCGTGCGCAATGCCAAACCCACCACAATGCTCACTGCGCCCGAGGCGGCGATGATCTTGGTGGTGTCCTGATTAAAAACCGTCGACGCAATCGCCAGACCCGCGATGGAGAAAACGATGATCCCCGTCACGTCCTTCGGCAGGCGCGGCACCGGCCGCTCAGACAATGCGCCAATGAAGCCGTCCCAGAAAAAAACCGTGATGAGCCGGTTAGTGAGAAATGCCGCCGAAAGCCACGCGCCGATTTGCACGCCGTGAGTGAACAACCCCTCCGACACAAACCGGCCGTTCTCCACGAACTGATCATACAGCTCCGCGCGGTTGAGCAGCGCCAAGAGAAACACCACAAACACCGCCGCCGGCAGCCAAATGCGAGACACAAAATTCATGTATTTTTAATTACAGCCAATAGGCACACCCGTCCCATTGGCATTCAACTGAATCAAACCTCCTCCAAAACAGGCGGAAAATGGCCCAAAAAGCCGTTTTTTGCAACAAAAAACGCCAGTTTTACGGGGTCGTAACTCCTAATTATGACAAAGAAAATTGCCGGATAATTCACAAAAAATGTGTGGCCGACAAATGCCGAACCAATTTACATCAATTGCCGAATTGGCGAAGCGCTGTTGATCACATCGTTGACTTCCTTGGGGATGCCCGCCAAGGCGCGGACAGCGCCGGTGTCGAGCAGCTGCTCCATCAACGTGGCGTAGAGATTGGGGATGGTCACGCGATCACTCGCGGGCTGGCCACCGTCCTTGGTGGAGCTGCCGACCACTTGGCCCATCTTTAGGCCTCCACCATAAAGCAGCAACGGCGCGCTTCCGGCCCAGTGGTCGCGCCCAGCTTTGGCGTTCACCTTCGGGTTGCGCCCCATCTCACCGCAGCAGACGAGCAGAATCTTGTCACGCAAACCGCGCGCTTCCACGTCCTCGATGAAGGCGCTCACCGCGTGGTCAAACGGGGTGCCCACGTAGCCCATCCCCTCGGTGCAGGTGGCGTTGTTGGCATCGGCGTGCATGTCCCAAACAAAATCAGTGGTGACCGTGATGAACCCCGCGCCACGCTCGGCCAACCGCCGCGCCATCAGCATGAGCTTACCGAGATTGTTAACGTGGCTGGCGTAGAGTTCGTGGTTGTTCAAGCGATTGCTAATGCGTCGCACTTCCATCAGCTTGGAGGTGTCGTAGCGCGCAAATGTTTTTGCATCTTCCTTCGCGATGTCGAATGCATCGGAAATGCCGCCGGCCAAAGTCTCGAACGCCTGTGCCTGGAATTTGTTCAATCCCTCCGAGGCCGAGCCGCCTTCCACCGTGCGGCGGATTTGATCCAGCCCCGCCAGCAACGATTTGCGGTCATCCAGCCGCGTGGGATCCACCGTGAGCCGCATGTCCTCGCGAAAGCCTCCCTTTCCATTGGGTTGGAAGGGCGCATACGCCGCGCCCAACGGGCCGGTGACGTCGAACTTGCCCAGCGACATAATCGGATCGTCCGCCTTCGCATCCACCGCCTGCGGGTGCAGCCAGATGTTGCGGGGCATCCCCGTGTGCGGATGGCTCGGGCCGGCCACCTTGGCATAGTGCGCGCCTAGCTGGGCGTCCTTGGAATAGCTGCTGACGATTGGCTTGGAATCGTGCGCACCGCTCCCGGTGGTGAAGGAGCGCACGATTGAAAACTTGTCATTCAACTTGGCGAGCTTTTCAAATGTGCCCCCAAAGGTGATGCCCGGGATGCGCGTTGGGATCTCTCCAGTCATGCTGCGGATGCCCGCGGGCGCGTCCATTTTGGGATCAAACGTCTCCGTCTGCGATGGCCCACCGTGCATAAACAGGAACACCACGGTTTTATCCTTCGCCACCCCGCCGAGTTTTTGCAACGCATCCTGCGCCCGCAAAAACTGAGGCAACGCCAGCCCCCCAAGCGCAAGGCTGCCCACGGAAAGAAAACTCCGGCGGCTGGGTGAGTTGTCAGTTAAATGCAGCATAGTGGCACTGGTAAATCAGACGCGGATGGGCACGCAAACATTTAGAAAAATTCAGGGTCGCGGATCTGTTTCCCGACTCATTTCCCCGCGCAAGGTTTCCACCTCAGCCTCGAGTTCCTTCTTCTCCCGTTCGAGAATCCGGTTGATGGCGCGCAGCGATTTGTTGTCGGCCCGCAGCGTGGCAATTTCCGCGTCCAACAAGCCCAATTCAGTTTGCCGCGATTCGGGGCTCAACGAATGCACGGACTTTTGAGGGATGTGAACCATGAAGACAGGGTGACGCCACATCGAAAAAGCGCAACCTTTTTCAAGGCCCAATGATCATTTCGCCTATTCTTCGTCCACCCGGTACACCGCTGATTTGGTTCGCAAAATCATTGCGTTGCCGGTGATGGCCGGGGTGGCCATGAAGCCGGCTTCGTACTTGCCGTGGGCGAGGATTTTGAATTCGGGCTTGGCCGCGAAGATCACCGCGTCGCCTTTCATGCCAAAGGCGTAAATGCGGTCGACGCACAGAATGGGTGAGGCGGCAAATTCACCGGCATTGAGGCGCTCGCTCCAGATTGCTTCGCCGGTCTTGGCGCGCAGACACGTTGCCACACCGTTGTCGGCCACCATGAAAATGTAATCGCCATGGACGAGCATCGAGGATTTTTTGGCAATGTTGCGGCGCGAGCTCCACACTGCATCGAGGGTGCCCTTTCCGTTTGGTCGGATTGCGCTCATCGAGCCCATGCCGTTGTTGATGAACACCAGCCCGTGGGCAAACTGCGGAATGCCCGATGCGTTCATGCCGCCGGTGCGGGCGGTCCAGAGAAGCTTGCCAGTTTTCGGATCCAACGCCTCGGTGGCCACGGCGGCGGGGGTGATGAGTTGTTGGCGGCCGCCCAAGGTGATGAGCGCGGGCGTGCCGTAGCCTTTTTTACGGTCACCATTATTCGTGCGATAATCGAAGGCGCGCTTGTGCAGCCATTTGGTTTGGCCATATTTTTTATTGAGCGCCACGACGAACTGCTTGTCCGCGCCATCGAACTGCAGGAACAGCGTGTCGCCGCTAAGGATGGGTGAACTGGCCGGCAGACGAAAGTGGTCGCAGGTGAGTTCCTCATCCTGCCGTTGCCAGATGACCTTGCCGGTTTTGGTATCCAAACAAGCCGTGCCGTGGACACCAAAGCTTACGTACACGTGCCCCGCCTCAATCACCGGCGTGCACGAGGCGTAGCTGTTCATCGCCACGGGGCTTTTCTGTGGCTTGACGATTTCGAACACCAGCTTGTTGTGCAGCACCTTGCCCGTGGCAGCATCGAGGCACACGGCCCACAGCTTGTGGCCATCGGCCTCGGCGTTGGTGAACCAGATTTGGCTACCCCAGACCACTGGCGAACTCCACGCCTTGCCGGGCATGGGCGTTTTCCATTTCACATTTTTTCCCTCGCCCAATTCCATCGGCAGTTTGGCCGTGGTTTTGCCTTCGCCGTTGGGTCCGCGGAACTGGCTCCACGATTCGGCGTTCAATGGCAAGGCGGTACATAGGAAAAGAAAAAGAAAATGTTTCATCGGCCCAAGGCTAGGCGGCTGCGGCTTCGGGCGCAACAGGATTTCTTTTTCATGAACACGGATGTTCATGATATTCAGGATAAAATCCTGTTCATCGAGCTCATCCCTGTTCCGCACTGCATTAGTAATCCACAAACTTCGCGCAGCCTTGGGCGGAATGTCACCCCCCCCCCTCCAAATACCGATAAACAGGCCAAAGGCCTGCCATCGGTTTTGGATTGCTGGAGAGCATTACTCCTCCACTTCGGTGGAATCGGTTTGCTCTTCACCCGCGGGCCGCGTCAACCCGCTCTTTTTCTGATTATCCGCGACGTACCCGCACTGGACATACAACGCACTGTTGGGGCCGTAGTCAGGATGACATCGAATGGCATCCCTCATATGGTGGACCTGATCAACCGTATCGATGTCAGCATTATCGATTTCCTGGCGCTCACCTGCGGCATTCATCAGACTACCTGCATACAGTTCGCGCTTCTCAAACGAAGGCGCCACGCCAGAGCAAAATTGCGTGTAGTTCATACCCGCAAAATCCACCTCGGTGGCGTTGTTATTCTCCAGAGCCTCTTTCATTCGGCGGGCTCTCTCAACCGTTCTATTTTTAATAATCATTTTATGATTCTCCAAAAGCCTCTCCCGCATCCGCCGTGCCTATATCGACAGGCTCCTTTAAGCAGTGTGCAGCAAATGCAGGATTGCCTTTATATATCCTATGAAATGCCGCCCAAAATTCTAAATTATCTTCAAAAAAAATCAGGAATCACAAAAAACCCCTGAAAAACAGGGCTTTCTGGAGGAAAACACCTTTGGTTTTACCCGCCGGAACAAGCGTTTGGCCCGCCGGAACAAAGGTTTGGCCGGCCAAACAAGGCATCTGGCGTGCAAAACCCTTCATCCCGCCGGCCAAACAAGGCATATGGCGCGCAAAACCCTTCATCCCGCTCGCCAGAAAGGCCGTCGGGTGCGCCGGAACAAAGGTCTGGCCAAGCAAATCGCTTGTTTGCCGCAAGCGCATTCAAATAATCAGCCCTCCCTGAGAAAACCCTCCTCAATCAAGCGGGGTGGCGGTAGGGTTGGGGATGCGCGCATTGTTTTGGTTTTTGCTCATTTGTACGGGCTTAGGACCTTGCTACATTTTCATTTTTACACTCCAGAACGTACGCCACGCCCGTCCGAATTGGGATTGGATAACGGAAATGTGGATTCCTCAGTACGACTATGAGGTTATTTGGGTGGCCATTGGTTTTACGGTGGCTTCTTATATTTCCATGAATGCGGTTCGTGCCCGAATAGCTCGCCAAACATCAATAGAATTCGATCGTAATCAAGAAGACCTCAAGGTAGATGAAGGCAAGAATACCATACCGTGCACCAAATGCGGTAGGCAAATCGGAGCCCACAAGGATGCAGCGACTTGCCCGTTTTGCGGAACCTTGAATTACTAAATCACTCCTCCCTAAGAAAACCCTCCTAAATCAG
This sequence comes from uncultured Verrucomicrobiota bacterium, assembly GCA_964548235.1. Classification (GTDB taxonomy): domain Bacteria; phylum Verrucomicrobiota; class Verrucomicrobiia; order Limisphaerales; family UBA1100; genus JACNJL01. Next base: position 3,160 of record CAZJRV010000040.1, on the reverse strand, counting down.
GCGGGATGTTGATAGGGTTGGGGCCATGAAAAACATCGACGTTAAGTCCCTCATCATTGGCACTCTTCTCACCTCAACCATATTCCTCGGCATTGCTGCGACGGGTCCGAATGATAAGTGGGATAAGAATCAACAGTGGGAGATATCACTTGCATCATTTGAACACAGCCCTGGCACTTTTCTGTACCAAAGAGACGCCGATGGCGATATAGGGGTCAGAAAAGATTGGCATGATGCAGCCGATGGTGCTGAGCCATTTGGACTACAAGGAAAGAACATCATCTTCCGCAAACGCGTCAAATAATCAGCCCTCCCTAAGAAAACCCTCCTCAGCCAAATAAGCAGCCACCAGTGCCTTTGCCCAGATCGGGTACGGGTCGCGGAATTTTATCTCCTTCGTCTTGTGGTCGATGCACACAGCACATGGGTTGCGACTGTGGGCTTGTCACGGTGGCAGTTTGCGGCAGACTCGCCGCATGCAAACCCTTTCCCGTCGTCAACTGCTCACCGGCGTAGCTGCAGCTGGCTTTGGATTTCCATTCATCATTCGCGCCGCCGATCCAAAGGCAAAAATCCTAGGCACCCGCGTCATCAGCCTACGCCCCAACCATTACCACGGCTGGCCCACGCTGGCGCGCCGGGCGAATGGGGAGCTGCTGCTGGTGTGCTCGGGTGGGCGCGAAAGTCACGTGTGCCCCTTCGGGCAGGTGGAGCTGATGCGTTCGCGCGATGACGGCGAAACGTGGAGCTTCCCGCGCGTGCTGCTCGACGGCCCTATTGACGATCGCGACGCGGGCATTCTCGAAACCGCCAAGGGCACGCTGCTGGCCACCACTTTCACCTCCAACGCCTACGACGAATATTATTTGAAAAAAGACGCGCACCAAAAATGGCCGGCGGAAAGGCGCGACCGCTGGCTGGCCGCCCACGAGCGGGTGCCCGCCGTCGCGCGCAAAAAGGAGCTGGGCACGTGGATGCTGCGCAGCACCGACGGCGGCGTGACGTGGGGCGTGCGCTACGACTGCCTCGTGAATAGCCCGCACGGCCCGGTGAACATGAAGGATGGTCGGCTGCTGTACGCGGGAAAAAATCTTTGGCGCGAAAAGCCGTGGATCGGCGTGTGTGAATCGAAGGATGACGGCCAAACGTGGCAGCGCCTCGCCGCCATCCCCACGCGCCCGGGCGATGCCGTCAAGGACTACCACGAGCTGCACGCCGTGGAAGCCGCCAACGGCCATCTCATTGTGCACATTCGAAACCACAACCCCAAGCACAACCGCGAGACGCTGCAAAGCGAGTCGCGCGATGGCGGCAAGACGTGGAGCGTGCCGCAGTCCATCGGCGTGTGGGGGTTGCCCTCGCATCTGTTGCGCCTTCGGGATGGCCGGCTGTTGATGAGCTATGGCCATCGCCGCAAGCCCTTCGGCAATCAGGCGCGCCTCAGCACCGACCACGGCCGGACTTGGAGCGAGCCGGTGCGCATCTCCGCCGATGGCGCCGGAGGCGACCTCGGTTATCCCACCACTGTACAGCTAAAAAACGGCTCATTGGTCACGGTTTGGTACGAGAAACTGGCGCAAAGTCCGTTTGCTGTCCTGCGCCAGGCCCTCTGGAAACTGGCCTGAATGGAGCGGCATTTTTCGGCGCAAGAGGCTTGCTTTCGGTGAATGAACCGCTAGGCTGAAGGCGTCCAAGGGTTAACGCTTCTGGGACATTTGCGTTAAAAAACACATAGCTATGAAATACCTCAAAATGACAGCATTGGCTCTCGGGCTGAGCGCGACTGTTGCGTTCGCCGGTGAGGTTACCCTCGAAGGCAAAATCCAGTGCCAGAAATGCACGCTGAAGAAGGCCGAAAAATGCGGCCCGGCACTCGTGTACAAAGGCGATGACGATAAGGAAAAAATTGTTTTCCTGACCGGTAAAGGCGCCAAATCCATCAAGCACGGCCGCATCTGCAAACCGAATTCCTCGGTGGACGTAAAGGTGACTGGCAAACTCGATGGTGAAAAGCTCACTGTAGCCAAGATGACCGAGAAGAAGGATAAGTAACTCGATAAATCGAATTTGCTTCCCCAACAACCTCGCGGCAAACGTCGCGGGGTTTTTTCGTGCCCCGCACATCAGGGTGCATTAGTCTCCCCCGTCCATGGCCAAGGCTACTCGCGAATATGTTTACGGCATCAATCCTGCCTTTGAGGTGCTGCGCGCTCAGCGGCGCAAGGTGTACGGCGCGTGGCTGAACCAATCAGCGCGCGACAAACCGCGCACTCAAAAGCTCGTGCGCCTGCTCGAGCAAAATGATGTACGCATCGAGTGGGTGGAAAAAGGCCGGCTCATTCAGCTTTCCACCAGCCGCGATCATCAAGGAGTGGTGCTCAATACTTCGTTGTACCCGTACACGCCCTTCGAGGAATTGCTGGCGCATTCGCGGCTGCTCTTACTCGATAACATTGAGGACCCTCAAAACGTTGGTGCCATTCTGCGCAGCGCCGAGGTGTTTGGATTCAACGGCGTGTGCCTGCCCAACCGCGGCGTGCCCGAGGTGTATCCCTCCATCGTGAAAGTCTCCGCGGGCGCCACGGAATTCATGCAAATCACGCGGCAATTTTCCGCCAACCAATACGCCCGCAAAGCGCAGGAGGCCGGCTACCAAATCGCCGCGTTGGACATGAACGGCAAAACTACCCCCGAAGCCGTACGCACCGCCGCCCCCGAAAAGCTGATGCTCACCATCGGCGGCGAAGACAAATCCGTCGGACAATTCATTTTGAACATGGCCGACCACACCATCGGCATCCAACAATTCGGCCACGTGAATTCATTGAACGCCTCCGTAGCCGCTGGCATCGCCATGCACGCTTTGGGAGGGGAGTAGTGTCAGGCACAGATTACGCCAACACCGGCTTGATCAATTTCCCGTGCACATCCGTCAGTCGAAAATCGCGGCCTTGGAAGCGGGTGGTGAGGCGGGTGTGGTTGATGCCGAGGAGGTGCAGCAACGTGGCGTGGAGGTCATTGACGTGCGTGCGGTTTTCCTCGGCGTTGTAGCCGAAGGCGTCGGTGGTGCCATGGGTGACGCCGCCCTTGATGCCGCCGCCGGCAAGCCACATGTTGAAGCCTTTCATGTGATGATCGCGCCCAGCACTGCCTTTGCTGG
>CAZJRV010000039.1:0-15860 GCA_964548235.1 uncultured Verrucomicrobiota bacterium | reverse complement strand
CTCGTGAAAGCGGAGGGAATGCACATGACGCATACCGACGCGAGCATCCGCGAAAGGACGGCGAAGTACTTTGTTGATCTTGTGGATTGCTGCGCAGATTTTGGTGGGCGCTCAATCATCGTCGGCTCGCCTTACCAGCGCAATTTGATGGATGGCGTGAGCTACGAGCAAGCGTGGGAATGGGCGACGGAGGTTTTTCGGCCGAGCATTGACCATGCTGCCGAACGGGACGTGGTGATTAATTTTGAACCCTTGGCGCCGAGCGAGACGAATTTTGTAAACACGCACACCGAGGCAATGAAGTTCACAAAGCAATTCGACAGCCCGAATTTCAAAATCATCCTCGACGTAAAAGCAATGTGTTCGATGGGAAAACCGATCCCGGAAATCATCCGCGAAAGCGCCGGCGAGTTTGGCTATTTCCATGCGAACGACGAAAACCTCAAGGGCCCCGGCTTCGGCGACGTGGATTTCAAGCCCATCGCGGACGCACTGAAGCAAGTGAACTACACCGGCGTGGTGTCGGTGGAAGTCTTCAAATTCGAAGAAGGCCCGGAGGTGATTGCTACTGAGAGCTTGCGTTATCTTCGGGAGACGTTTGCTCCTTCGGTGTAGGCTCGGCCGGTGCGGCCGGCTTTTTCTTATCAAACAAGCCTAATGTGTTTAGCAGCACGAGGCTGATGACGATGGGGCAGACGAATTTGATGAAAACCGCCCACACGCAAGCCGGGGAAATGCCTCCAATCAATGGCTTGCTAAACCACGGGCAGCCTTGTTCGATCTCCGCAATAACATTCTTCGGTTTCCAAACCCACCCAGCGTAGATGCTGAGCATCAGTGAAATGATGATCAACGCGAGAGTACCGAACACCTGATCGAGGATTGAAAAGAATCCGGTTTGGCCAAACAACTCGATGTTAGAAAGCCATTCGTTGCCGCCATTGGAAAGGGCGGACGGGATGCCGACAACGAATGCCACCAAGCCGACGGTCACCGCACAGGTGGTGCGAAGGGATTTCTTTTCATCTACAAAATAGGAAACGGGCACTTCCAGCATCGAGATGGAAGAGGTGACCGCGGCCACGGACAGCAACAGGAAGAACACTGTGCCGACCACCCAACCAGCCGGGATTTCCGCGAACACGGCGGGCAGCGTGGTGAAGGCCAGCCCGGTTCCGCTATCCGGGCTCATGCCCATCGCAAACACAGCGGGGAAAATCATTAAGCCCGCGAGCAGTGCCACCGAGGTATCGGCCAAGCCCACCCAGAATCCGTTGGACACAATGTTCTGTTTTTTGGACATATACGAGCCGTAGGTAATCATCAGGCCCCAGCCCACGCTGAGGGAAAAGAACGCCTGCCCCAATGCTTTCAACACAACGGTTCCATCAATTTTTGAGAAGTCCGGTTTGAGGTAATATTCCAACCCAGCCCCGGCCCCCGGCAAAGTGACGCCACGTATAATTACCACCAGCATCAACACAAACAACAGAGGCATAAGAATCTTGGACCATTTCTCGATGCCCTTCTCCACCCCAGCGCGAACGATGACAATCGTGAGCACAATGAACAGAGCAAACACAGGCAGCACATAAACTGGGTCCGCTGTGTATTCTTTAAAGAGTAGATTGGTTTGAGCCACTTGACTAATGGCATAGCTGATGGTCCACCCCGCAATTACGCCGTAGTAGGTGAGCACAAAAAAACACGCTGCCAAGCAAAGCACCCCCGTGAGCACAAACGGAAAACCGCCTCCAGTTTCGCGGAAGGCGCCCACGGGATTGCGCCCACTGGCGCGGCCCAGAGCCAATTCACACCACATCAACGGTAGGCCGATGAATAACACACACGCGAGGTAAACCACCACAAATGCCGCGCCGCCGTTTTCACCGGTCACATACGGGAAGCGCCAGATGTTGCCCAAGCCAACCGCCGAGCCGGCAGCGGCCATGATGAATCCGAGCTTGGAACCCCATTGGCCGCGATTTTCGGGAGATGATGATGCGCTCATGCCGATTGCCGAAGCGGATGCTGCGGGAGTTCAGTAGGATTTGAAAGGGGAAGTTATCCCAAGCAAGGTGTCGACTCAATTTGATTTCGCCCATGGCGAAAGAGCGAGCGCGGTTGCATCGTTGGTTTTCAAAAATGACCAGAATACGTGAAAACCGACCTAATGGATCGTTGCCAAAACCTTCAAAAAATCCCAGTTTTTCTGCTTTTATCGACCCATCGGCTGCGCTATGCTCCGCGCCCGCTTATGGCGAAATTAACGGTTAAAGATCTGGATTTACGCGGTAAACGCGTGTTTACGCGCGTGGACTACAACGTGCCGATGGAAGAATCCGATTGTGCGATGCTGATCAATGACGACACTCGCATCCGCGCCACGCTGCCCACGCTAAAATTGCTCATCGAAAAAGGTGCGCGCATTGTGCTCGCCGCTCATCTGGGCCGCCCCAAAGGCGAGCGTGTGACCTCGATGAGCTTGCGGCCCGTAGCCGCTAAACTCAGCGAACTGCTCGGCCAACAGGTGGCCTTCGCAGATGATTGCGTGGGGGAACCGGCCACGACTGCGGTGAACGCCCTTGGCGATGGCGAATTGCTGTTGCTCGAAAATGTCCGCTACCATTCGTGTGAAGAAGCCAATGAACCCGCCTTTGCCGAACAACTCGCGGCCAATTGCGATGTGTTTGTGAATGACGCATTTGGCGCGGCGCATCGTGCGCATGCGAGCACGGCAGGCATCGCGGAATTCATCACCGCTCGGGGCGGCCAATGCGCAGCCGGATTGCTGATGGAACGCGAATTGAAATTTCTGGGTGAAGAATTGGAAATGCCGGATAAGCCCTTCGTGGTCATTCTCGGCGGGGCAAAGGTGTCGGACAAAATCAAGGTCATCGATCGCCTGATTGAAAAGGCCGACACCATTTTGATTGGCGGCGCAATGGCGTACACATTCAAGCTTGCGCTCGGCAAATCCGTGGGCGATTCACTGGTGGAGCCCGATAAGGTGGGGATCGCCCAAGCCGCGCTAGACAAAGCCGCCAAACGCGGCGTGGAATTTTTGTTGCCGACGGATAATTTGATTTCATCGATAACCGACGGCAAATGGGCCGATCCCGATGTGAACCGCGCGGAGGACATCCCTGAAGGACGTGAAGGCGTGGACATCGGCCCCGAAACTGCCACGCGCTATACAGAGGCCATCGCAGGCGCGCAAACAATTTTGTGGAATGGCCCAATGGGGATTTTTGAGGATGCCCGTTTTGCCAAGGGCACGCTGGCCGTGGCCAAGGCGGTGGCAGCCGCGACGGATGCCGGCGCAGTGAGCATCATCGGCGGCGGCGACAGTGTGAAGGCACTGAATCAAACCGGCTTGTCCGAACAGGTTTCATTTATGAGCACTGGTGGTGGCGCAAGCCTTGAATTTCTCGAGGGCAACAATTTGCCCGGCGTGGCTGCGTTGACTGAAAGTTTAATCCCCGCATGAAAAAAGTACGCAAACTCATCATCGCCGGAAACTGGAAGATGAAAAAAACCGTGGCTGAGGCTGCGGAACTGGTGGACGGCCTCAAGCTTGAACTCTCCAACCAAACGGAAGTGGATGTGGTGCTTTGCCCGCCATTCACCGCGTTGGAGCGAGTCTCGGCGGCCATTCGTGAAACCCGCATTCGGCTCGGCGCGCAAAATATGAGCGAGCAGGATTACGGCGCGTTCACCGGCGAGATTGCCGCCGGAATGCTGCGCGAGCTGTTGGTGCACTATGTCATCCTCGGCCATTCCGAGCGACGCGCGATGCAGCAGGAAAGCGACATGCTCGTCAACGCCAAGGCCAAAGCCGCGCTGCAGGCGGGGCTGAAGCCGATTGTGTGCGTGGGCGAAACGCTGGCCCAACGCGAGGCAAACCAAACCGAGGAGGTCGTGGGCGAACAGGTGCGAGGCAGCCTTACGGGATTGACGGATGACCAATTGCGGGACACGATCATCGCTTACGAGCCCGTGTGGGCGATCGGCACCGGCAAAACGGCCACCACCGAACAGGCGCAATCGGCGCATGCATTCATCCGCGGCCAGTTGCCCGCCACCGTGGGTGCCGAGGTGCGAATCCAGTACGGCGGCAGCGTGAAGCCCGGCAACGCGCGTGAATTGATGAGCCAGCCTGACGTGGATGGTGCGCTTGTTGGCGGGGCGTCACTGGAATCCAAAAGTTTTATTGAAATCATTACCAACACACTGAATTAAGGAAATCCAATGGAAATTTTAAACCTCGCCCTCACAATCATTCTATTTTTGATCAGCCTGTTTCTCATCCTGCTGGTGCTCGTGCAATTGCCCAAAAAAGAAGCCGGGCTCGGCACCGCATTTGGCGGAGGCACCACCGATGCCCTCTTCGGCGCAGGCGCGGGTAACGTACTCACCCAACTCACCAAGTATTCCACCATTCTGTTTCTTGTGCTCTGTCTCGTGCTGTCCATAATGAACAAAGCCGATGGCGAAAAAACCAACACCGCCGGTGGGGACAAGGAAAAGGGAATCCCGGGGAAACAGAATCAGCCCGTGGGTACCGGCGGGGAGGTGCCCCAGACAAATCCAAGCATACCCATTGGACCCGCACCCAATCCGAACCCCGAAACCACGCCTTCACCCTCCGAGGCTACTCCTTCGACAACGCCTGAGCCTGTTCCTTCAACAACCCCCGAAACCAACCCCGGCCCCACCACGGACCCGAATCCGGCACCCGCGCCTGCTCCTGCGCCTGCAACGGGGGAAGAAAAGAAAAATTAGCAGTTCTATGTGCTTGCGGTAAATGCCGACCGTACATTTTGTTTACTCCAGTGCCAATTTATGCCACGCGCTGTTTGATGGAGTCGATGCTGTCGCGCGGAATGGCTTCGATCAATTTTCGGGTGTATTCCTCAACCGGATTGGCGTAGACGGCTTCGGCGCTGCCCTGCTCCACAATTTTCCCAGCGCGCATCACGGCGATCGTGTCGGCCATGAATTTGACAACGCTGAGATCGTGGCTGATGAAAATGTAGGTGAGATTGCGACGGCTCTGAAGTTGCTTTAACAAATTCAAAACCTGCGCTTGCACGGAGACATCCATCGCGCTGACGGCCTCGTCGCACACGATAAATTCCGGCTCGAGCGAGAGCGCGCGCGCCACGCAAATACGCTGGCGTTGACCGCCGGAAAACTCGTGCGGATAACGGCGCAGAACGCGCGGATCCAAATCAACCTCCTCCAGCAGTGCAGCCGCGCGGTTGCGCCGCTCTGCATGATTGATTCCTATGCCATGCACCGTCATCGGCTCGGTGAGCGCCTGCTCGATGGTTAGGCGCGGGTTGAGCGAGGAGTATGGGTCCTGAAATACAATTTGCATCCGCTTGCGGAGCGGCAGCATGGCGGCGGCGTTGCGGCCGGCGATTTCCACGCCCATAAATTTCACGCTGCCACTGGTGGGCGGCACGAGGTTGAGGATGGCGCGGCCGGTGGTGGTCTTGCCGCAGCCGGATTCGCCCACGAGGCCCAGCGTGCTGCCCTTTGGAACCGTGAAGCTAATGCCGTCCACCGCCCTCACCTCGCCTTTCGGGCCGGAGAAAAATCCGGCGCGCTCGGGGAAATGCACGTGAAGGTCATTCACCTCGAGCAGCAAATCGCTTTCGTCAATTTCCGGTTCATTAATTTTTTGCATCGCCTCGATACGGGCGGCGGCATCGGGTTTTTCGCTTAATTCAATTTTGCCGTCCACCTCTGTTTCATCGAGGTAATCGGAAACAGTCGGCAACACTTTGAAGGTTGATTCCAGTCGCGGGCGGCAGGCGAGCAGGCCTTTGGTGTACGGATGCTGCGGGTTTTCGAAAATAGGCAGCACGTCGCCGTGCTCCACGATGTGGCCGTGGTACATCACCACCACGCGATCGGCCAGCTCGGCGATGACGCCCAGATCGTGCGTGATGAAAATCACCGACACGCCGAGGTCGGTTTGCAGGTCCTTGAGCAACCGCAGGATTTGCGCCTGCACGGTGACGTCGAGCGCGGTGGTCGGCTCGTCGGCGATGAGCACCTCGGGATTGGTGATGAGCGCCATGGCAATCATCACGCGCTGGCGCATTCCGCCTGAATACTCGTGCGGGTAAGAGTGAACGCGCTCCGCTGCATCGCGAATGCCGACTTTTTCAAGCATTGTGATGGCGCGTTTCAATGCGGTTTCGCGATCCATGTTTTCGTGAATGAGAAGCGGCTCGATAAGTTGCTCGGATATCCGCAGGTAGGGATTGAGGGAGGTCATCGGATCCTGAAAAATCATGGAGATGCGTTTGCCCCGCAGCGAGCGCAGCACGGATTCATCGCTGGCCAGTAGGTTATCTCCGTCAAACTCTGCCGTGCCGCCCTCGATGCGCCCGGGTGGTTGCGGCACCAGCCCCATCAACGTGTGCACCGTCACCGACTTGCCCGAGCCGGATTCGCCCACGATACCGAGCACTTCACCTTTTTCCAGTGTGAACGAAATGTCATCCACCGCGTTCACCACGCCGTTGCGCGTGTGAAAGTAGGTTTTCAAATTATCGACTTCGAGCAGCGGCATATCAATCCTTCGATGACTTGGGGTCCAGCGCATCGCGCAATCCATCGCCAATGAAGTTCAGCGAGAACAGGGTGATGGAAAAAAATGCAGCGGGGAAAAGCAGCAACCACGGGTAATCCTCCATCCCCTCGGCACCCTGCTTAATGAGCACGCCCCATGAGGTGTCCGGCGCCTGTACACCCAGCCCGAGGAAGCTGAGCACCGACTCGAGCAGCATCACCGCCGGCACGGTGAGCGTGGTGTAAATGATCACCGGCCCGAGGAGGTTGGGCAGCAGGTGGCGAAAGATGATGCGCAGCTTGCCATATCCCAAGGCCACAGCGGCCTCGACGAATTCCTGGTTCTTGAGTGCCATCACCTGCGCGCGGACGATGCGCGACATCGTCAGCCATTCCACAAAGCCGATGGCAAAAAAGAGGAGTAGGAAATTGCGACCGAACATCACCATCAGCAGCACCACGAAAATGAGGAATGGCAGGGCGTAAAGGACATCCACGATGCGCATCAGCAATTGATCCACGCGCCCGCCAAAGTAGCCGGCCACCGCACCCCAGATAACGCCGATGAGCAGCGCCACCGTCGTGGCCGCAAAACCAACGGCGAGGGACACGCGCCCGCCGCGCAGCACGGCGGCGCAGAGGTCGCGACCCAGTTTGTCGGTGCCCATTAGGTGACGGGCGGGCTGGGTGGCAGCCGGTTCCAGCGGGGTGTCGCAGAGATAACAGTTTTCATCCGTGGCATAGAGGTGCACGTAATCGTGATTGGGGCAGAGGTACGGGTGCTTGTCGGCGAGGGGCGGCCGGGCTTGGTAGGGCAGGTCGATGCTTTCGTGATCGTATGGCAACAGCGAGGGGCCGATGAAGCTGAGCAGCATGACCAGCGAAAACACGCACAGGCCGAACACCGCCATCTTGTTTTGAAACAGGCGCCGCCGGGCGTCCTTCCAGAGGGAGGTGCCGTCATCAAACTGAATCTCTTTCAGGCGGTCGCGGTTCATTGGGTCCGGATGCGGGGATTGAGCCAGGCTTGAAGAATGTCGACGATGAGGTTGAGCATCAGGATAAGCGTGGCATAAAAGAGTACCGTGCCGAGCACGAGGGTGTAGTCGCGGTTGATGGCCGCCTCAATGAAATGGCGGCCCAGACCGGGGATGGAGAAAATGGTCTCGATGACGAACGAGCCGCTGATGATGCCGGCAAAGGCGGGCCCGAGGAAGCTGACGGTGGGCAGCAGGCCGCCGCGCAAGGCGTGCTTCACCACCACGCGCGTTTCGGTGAGGCCCTTGGCGCGGGCGGTCTTGATGAAATCCTGACTGAGCGTCTCAAGCATGCCGCCGCGCGTGAGCCGGGCCACCATCGCGGCGTAGAAAAAACCCAGCGTGCAGGCTGGCAGCACGCGGTCGCCGGGCCAGCCTTCTGGGAAAAACCCATCCCCACCCCAGGGCGACCAGCCGGCCACGGGTAACCATTCCAGCCACAGGCCGAACACCAGCACCAACAGCGGGCCCATTACGAAGGTGGGCAGGCAAATGCCCACCATAGCAATGGACATGGGGGCATAATCGAGGATGGTGTTTTGCTTCAAGGCGGCGATGGCGCCGGCGGTGATTCCCAGCAACAGCGCGATTGCCATTGAGCAGAGGCCCAGCTCGAGGCTGTTGGGGAAGGACTCGCGGATGATGTCGTTGACACTCTTGCCCTTGTGTTTAAAGGACGGGCCGAGATTACCTTGCAACAGGCCGGAGCGCTCACGGCGAAACACCTCCACCTCGCGCACGGTGTTGGTGCCGGATTGCTCCAAAGACCGGGCCAGCCATTGGCTGTCGCCCTGCACGGTTTCCACCCCGGCGGTGGCGGTGACGCGGAGAGTAGCGTTCACGTCCTCGCGGCGGTATTCCTTCTCAGATTCACCCGACGCAAAGCTCACCCGGTGCTTGTCCATCTCCTTGGGCACTGCCCCGAGGTAAATGAGGTATTGCTTCCAGAGCGGTTGGTCCAAACCGTAGTAGGCCTTGATGCGTTCGCGCACTTCCTCGGTCATTTCCTTTTCATCGCTGAAAGGGTCGCCCGGCGCCATACGCACCATAAAGAAGGTGACCGTGGCGATGACCCAGAGCACCGGGATGAAAATGAGCAGCCGCTTGAAAATATACCGGAACATCGCGCGCGGCTACTCGAGGTGGATGTGCTTGTAAGGGTGATGATCGAGGATATTCGGATGCCAGCCGCGCACATTGGTCTTTACGAGGGACAGGCTCACGTAAAAATAGATGGGGATTACCGGCATTTCGTCGAGCAGGATGGCCTCCGCTTCTTGGAATTTCTCGAGACGCGCCGCGGGATCACTGGTCCGGCCGGCCTCGCGGATGAGCTGGTCGTAGCGGTCGTTGGACCAGCCGGTCTGGTTGTTGCCGCCGCCAGTGAGCCACATATCCAGGAAGGTGTTGGGGTCGTTGTAATCACCGATCCATCCTGCGCGCGCCACGTCGTATTTGATCTTGTTGACGGTGTCCAGATAAACCTTCCATTCTTGATTGAAGAGCCCCACTTCGATGTTAAGCGTAGTCTTCCACATTTGCTGCAGCGCCTCGGCCACCTGCTTGTGGGCCTCGCTGGTATTGTAATACACGTCGATCTTGGGAAACCCCTTGCCGCCGGGATATCCCGCCTCAGCCAGCAATTTGCGGGCGCCGTCGGGGTCAAACGCAAACTTGGCGCGCGAGGTGTAGCCGGCGGTGTTGGGCGGGGTCATATAATAGGCAGGAATCTGGCCGGCCTTCATCACGAAACGCGTGATCTCGTGGCGATTGATGGACATCGCCAGGGCGCGCCGCACCCGCTTGTCCTTCAGCGCGGGGTGATTGACGTTTACGCGGTAAAAATACGTGCCAAGGTACGGATCTACCCGCAGCACTTCCGACTCCTTTTTCTGGTAATGTTCAATGCGGGTGAGCGGGATGGTCTGGGTGACGTGCAACTGGCCGTCGCGGAACATTTTCTCCTCCGTCTCGGCACTGGAAATGGGCAGGAAATAAATCTTCTCCAGTTTCACCTTGTCCGCATCCCAATAGCCGGGATTTTTCTCCACGAGAATGTGCTCGTTGAGCTTCCATTCCTTAAGGCGGAAGCTGCCGTTGCCCACGTAATTCTCCGGGCGGGTCCACTGGGAATCGCGTTTGGTCATACCGCCGAATTTTTCCACAGTGTGAGGATGCACAGGGTACCACGAGTAATGGTTAATCAGCTGGAGAAAATACGGCGTGGGCTCCTCCAGCGTGAGCACCAGCGTGCGGTCGTCCACCGCCTTCACGCCCACCTCGGAAAAATCTTTCAACGTGCCTTCGTTGAAGGCCTTGGCGTTTTTCAGCACGTGCAGCATATAGCCGTACTTGGTGGCCATCTCCGGGGTGAGCATGCGCTCATAAGCGTAGGCAAAGTCGCTCGCCTTCACCGAGTCGCCATTGGTCCACTTGGCATCCGCCCGAAAATGAAACGTGTACTCCCGGCCATCCTCGGACACCACCCAGCGCTCCGCCACGCCCGGCTCCGGCGCGAGAGTTTTGGGGTTTTCACTGAGCAACCCTTCCAAAAGCGCGGCCAGAATAAAATGCTCCGGCACTCCCGTGACAATCTGCGGGTCCAGCCCCTCCGGCTCCGAGCCATTGCCCAGTCGCAGCACTTGTTTGCCGGTGCCCAGCAGATTTCCGGAGCCATTGCCCTCCTTGGATTTGCCATCCTTTCCGCAACCCACACCCAGCACAAGGCAAAGGCAGGACACGAGGAAGATCAACTGGGCCGGCCGCATGGGGGGAAGGTGCGTCACGAATCGTGGCGGGGCAAGCAAGTTATTTATTGGTCGGGGTCGGGACTGGGGCCTTGTTCGGGGGCGGAGGGTTTATACACGGGAAGTTCATTGGCTTTCAGTCCCATGGCTGTGCGGAGTTGGGCGGCGCGGAGGGGGCCCTCGTTCACGAGCAGGTCCCGCAGCACCATTACCCGGAATCCTTTCAGCGGGAGGAGGCGTACACGGTTTTCTGCGGCGGTCTTGAACCGGTCGTTGTAACGGGCATGAATCTCCTTGGCTCGGTCAAAATATTTTTGGCCGTCCACCTCATCCCCGTCTGCCATGTGAATGTAATGCCGAATGAGCAAGCCCCGGATGAGGCCTACGGTTTTCTCGTAGTTGCCCCGCTTGAGGTCGTCCTCGTATTTGTAAAAGACAAATTCATCGAGATTCATCTTGGCTTTCTGGAAGCCTTCCTTGGGGGTGTAGCCGGGATAATACACCATCTTGTCCGGGTAATGGCTGGCGCAGATTTCCAGCCACTTGCGGGCCTCTTCCTCGCGGTGATAGTAGAAGTACCAGTTTACCGCTCGGCGCATAAAGTTGAAGTGGGCGGTCTCGAATGTGCTGTAGGTGTCCTCGCCCCGGACTTCGTTGGCGCGCTTCACCATTTCCTGATAGGCCTCGTGGGTTTTCTCGACGATGTCCAGGTTGGGGATGGTCCACCAACTGGCGCGGATATCCGTGCCGCCTTCCCCGGCGACCGCGCCCATGCCCTGCGTGACATCCTCAAACTGGTAACTGCCCGTGTTGGGGTCCACCATTAGCTTGCCGCGCTCGAAGGCGTACATCATGGATTGGTAAATGATGCGCTCCACCTTGCGCATGGTGCTCTCGCGGGAAGGATTGTGGGCGCAGCGCTTGAGGCCCATGTGGGCCCAATAAATGGAATGAGTCTCGGGGATGCGCCAGTCGAGGGCATCGATCTTTTTTCCGTTGGGGAGAGTCACGCGGCCGTATTTGATTGCCACAGCTTTCATTTCGCGTGGATCCAGCTTGTAGGTTTTGCGCAGAATCTGGACGCGGGCGCGCACTTCCTCGTTGGGGGGGTTAATGAGTTCCTCAAAATTGGGCGCGCCACCGGATCGCCGCGCATCCTCCTCGCTGGCCCAGAGCACGGCGGTCATGTTGTTCAGCCACTGCTGCTTAAAGAAGCGGTGGTGGTCGTCCATATTGTGTCCGATTTTGTGCTGAAACGTCCACGCCAGCTCATGGTAGATGCGCGGTTCTTGTGGGCAGTACTTGATGCCCTCATCCCGCAGCAGCCGCACGCCTTCCTGAATATATTTCCAGCGAGTCTCGGGATCGGGGTATTTGACCGATACATTGTAGGCCATGTTCCAGGCGCGGTTGACCCACACGGTGGGCACTGTGGGTTGCAGTTGGGAGACCCACTGGGAAAGCTGCATTTGTTCCTGGTAACGTTTTTGCAGCTGCATCTCGTTGGCACGCAACCAGAGGTAGGAGGAAATGATGCCGCGAAACCCGCTCAACGCCTGGGTGGTGAGTACCAGCATGGGCGGGGCATTTTGCAGGGGCTCGAGGTGGGTGTGACTCAGCTCGCCGCGCTGGGTATTGAGGCGCTCCTGCGCGACAAATGCGAGTGCCACCAGCACGACCATGATGGCCAACAGGATCGGCTTGGGCACGCTGTCGAGGGTCTTTGCGCGGTTGGATTTCATTCGTCGCTGTCGGTTATGGCGAGTTGTCGTCTGCTGAATATAAGCGCACCGCAGGCAGAAATCAAGAGGCCGCTAATGCCCCAAATGTAGCCATAGGCTCGGGCGAGCTGGCCCCATGTGACGGCGCGCCCATCGGTAAGGTCATCAATGGGCGAATAATCCTTCACCGGGGAAATGACTGAAACCATTAAGCGAAAAGACTGGACGGCAAAGAAATCGACCACCGAGGAATCCCGTTTTCCATCCGTCCAGGTTTGCATCACGGTGTCATCGGCCACCACGTCCTTCATTATGCCCGTGCAAAATGAAATCACCAGAATGCCCGTGCATGCAAAGACCGCCATGGGGAAGGACATAAAGCTGGCTGCGGCCAGGCCCAGTGCGGCCAGCACGCCCAACCACGCAAACACAATCGCCAGCGCGCGAAGGTAGTTTTTCAGAAACCCGCCCTCGTAGTACATCACCTCCACACCGCGTGGATTCAATTTGCCGGTCCGGTCATCCACAAAGGGCAACCGGATCACCGCAAGATATTCCTGCCCCTGCTGCGGTTGCTCGGCATTGTACAGGTCCACGTACATCAGATTGTCGGGGCCGAATATGCTGACCCTATCCATTTCTGCGCCCGGCTTGGCACCGCCTTCCGGGGCGGAGTAACCGACCGCCATCAGCGGCTCGTTAATCGGTGTACGGGCCACGTATTCCCGTCCCAAGGGGGGGAAGCCTTCGCCCTTGCCATCCCGGCTGTAGCGCAACACCACCCGGTACTTTCGGTCGCTCTTGAAACTCATCCGGCTGTCCTCCAGCTGGAAACGGAGCACCAGCCCACGGTCCTCGTCAAAGCTGCCCAGCGGTTTGCGATAGACGAAACGCCGCCCCATCTGCGGCCCCACCAATTGTGAGAACACGGCGTACTGCAGCCGCACAGCTTCGCGGATGCTTTGCTGAATTTCCGGCGGCAGTGCCGTGGGCACCTGTTGGTGGTTTCGCGCAATGGCGTTTTTCCGCGTGTTGACCAGAGCCATCGCGAGCGCCCTTTCCTCATCCTGCTCGCGCCGGAGCTTTTGCCAATTGCGGTAGGAAACCCCCTCGTTATTGGTGAAGGACATCATCTGCACATCCTCCAGCTGCAATGGAGCCCGGGAAACCAAAACTTGGTCGCGCAATATCTTTTCCGGAATGCCCGCAAGCAGTTGCTTTAGTTTCTCCATCGGATGCGGCACCATGTTCCCGCCTTTATCGCGCATAGGGCCCTGCGTGTCGGGGTCTTTTTGAATCACCTGATCAACAGAAATCTCGCCCCGCGTAATCGCGGCGTTGACCATCTCGAAAATCTCCCGATCACTGCGGTCTTTTAGCAACTTATGCTGGGCAGCACCCAGGGCGTTTGCGCGGTATTCCATCATGCCATACACCACGCCGCCGGAGAGTCCCAACAGCAATAGGTTGAGGCCCATGATACCCAGCCATTTGCCCAGCCAGATTTGCCAGCGGGCAATGGGCTTGATGGCAACCATCTGCATTTGGCACTGGCCGATTTCATGCGCCATGCTGCCGACCGACAGCCAAAGGGTGGCAAAGCCGAGAATGCCGGTGGTCATGCCCAAGGTGTAGGTGAGGATGATCTGGGCCATGCCCTTGGGGGAGCCGTCATCCCGCAGCACGGCGGGCAAGCCGCCCACGGCGAGCACGAGCAACAAGATCATCACCCAGACGAAGCGCAGGCGGAAGGCGGTTTTCCAGGTGAGCGCGGCGATGTGCCGCACGCGGCGGTCGACCAGGCCCCACACGATGATCGCGCCAATGGCGGCGATCAACACGCCGCGCAGGGCCATGCCCGCCCAGTTCATCAGGAATCCGGATTCAAAGAGGTTGAAGTCCATCGCGCAGTTCCAGCGGGAATGATTAGTCGCCGCCGAGCAGGCCCGAAAGCTTGTCATCAGCTTCATCGAGGGCCTTGGATTTTTTTTCTCCTGGTTTCTCCACGGGGGCAGCCGGTTTCTCGGCTTCCGAATCGGCTAGGGATTCCAGCTTGGCGGTGTCCACCGCCGGTTCCTCGGGCTTGGGTTCCTCGGGGACGGGGGCATTTTCCTTGTCGGCCAGTCGCTCGAGCATTTTGTCCGCCTGCGTGGGCACGGGGTCATCTGCGCGCAAAAACTCCGCCACCTCGTTGCCGGCCGTGGATCCGGAGGTATCCTCATCGTTTGCGATGGCATTTTCCACCACGCCCAGGAAAAAGCTCTCGAGATTTTGCGTTGGGTTTTCCACCCGCACTGTGTCCTTGGCCACGTGTTTGCCGATGGTGTTCATCACCTCCTGCTGTGCGTCTTCGGACAACGCGGGGAGGGTAAACCGGATGGTGTCGCGTTCGGTGAGCAATTCCTCCAATGTGCCGTATTGCTGAACCTTGCCACCGTAATAAATTACCGCGCGATCGCAAACATCCTCCACATCCGCGAGCAAATGGCTGGAGAGAATCACCGTCTTGCCGCGTGCCTTGAGGTTTAGGATGAGGTCTTTGATCTCGCGGCAGCCCACCGGGTCCAATCCGCTTGTGGGTTCATCGAGGATCACCAAATCCGGGTCATTGATGAGCGCCTGCGCCAGCCCGATCCGACGCTGCATGCCCTTGGAAAACTCGCCGACCGTGCGCATTTGCGTGGCGGTGAGCCCCACCATCTCCAGTAACTGCTCGGTGCGGACCTTTTTTTCCTTGGGATCCAGTGCGAAAAGTCCGCCAAAAAAATCCAGTGTCTCCGCCGAGTTGAGGTATTTGTATAGGTAGGATTCCTCCGGCAGATAGCCGACGCGCTCCTTGGTTTTCACATCACGTGGGCCGTGGCCGAAAATGTCGATAAACCCCTTGGTGGGATTGAGCAGGCCGAGCATCATCTTTATGGTGGTGGATTTGCCGGAGCCGTTGGGGCCCAGCAGCCCAAACACTTCGCCGGTGTGGACCTCGAAGCTTACATCGTTCACCGCACGCGCCTTGGGTCGGCCCCAGAAATCGCGGAACACCTTAACCAAATTGCTGACGCGCACGATCACCTCGCCATTGGCGTTGGCGTTTCCGTGCTCCTCCTGAGTTTGTGTTTCAACCATAAGCCGGGGAACCATCTAGGCCGTCTCGGTGGCCATCTTGGGCTCGGCAACCACCTCCGTGTCGACCTGCGGGGAGGGCGCTTCAGCATCAACCTCCTCGAAAGGATCAAACTCCTCGCCCTCGCGCACCAACCGGGCGCTGTTGAACACCACGATTAACGAGCCCAACACATTGAGCATGGCCGCCAGAACAGGCGTGATGAAATTCAGCGCGGCCAACACCAGCCCAATGATCACGAACAGTATGCCGAAAATAAAATTCTGGTTGATCACGCTGCGCGTCATGCGCGAGAGATGCACCAGAAACGGAAGCCGGCGAAGATCATTATTCATCAACGCAATGGTCGCGCTTTGGATGGCCACATCGCTTCCGGCAGCGCCCATGGCTATGCCAATGTCACCGGCCTTGAGCGCAGGGGCATCGTTTACGCCATCCCCCACAAAGGCAACCTTGTAGCCCTTGGAGCGGATATCTTCCACAAACTCCACTTTTTGGCCGGGCAAACATTCCGCGCGGACTTCCTCGCAGCCCACCTCGGCGGACACGCGCTCGGCCACCGGTGTGCGGTCACCGGATACAATGGCCAACCGCCGCACGCCCTCGATCCGTAATTCCTCCAGCGACTCGGCCGCCTCGGGTCGAA
>CAZJRV010000038.1:0-15916 GCA_964548235.1 uncultured Verrucomicrobiota bacterium | reverse complement strand
AAGGCCCAAACACGCCAAGATTTATGGGATTGGATTTGGGGGTGGTTTTAGAACGGTTGAGCTATACTCCCTCACTCAAGCAGTCAGACTTCAAAAAATTAAAAACCTTGGCGTCTTTGCGCCTTGGCGGTTCAAACAAACCCCTAACAAGGTTGATGCCCCCAATCGGAATTTTTCATCTCCTCCTCATACGCCGCCAACTGTTCCTCCTCACTCATCTCCTCCACCGGCTTCGCCTCCGCAGCCTCGGTTGGTTTTGCCTTTTCTGGTTCAGGTTGTTTCTCGTCAGCCATAGGCGAAAACCTATTGAACCGTCAAGAGTCCAAGACGCCAAGATAAAATTCCCTTGGTTCTTTGCGGTTTTGCTGTTCCCACAAAAAAGCCCCACGGTTTCCCGTGGGGCTTGGGTAAGTTTTTGTTTTTAGAACAGCTCGGGAATTACCGTGCCGTTGCGGACGATCATTACGGGGCGTCCGGACGGGGTGTGGTATTCCTTGGTGGGATCGATGCCAAGCGAGTGGATAAAGCTGGCCGCCACGTCGTCGGGGGTAATGGCTTTGTCCTTGGGGCCTTCGCCCTTGGCGTCGGAGGCACCGATGACTTGGCCGCCCTTCATGCCGCCGCCGGCCATGAGGCAGAACATCGCGCGCGGATAATGATCGCGCCCGGTGCGGGCATTGATCTTCGGCGAGCGGCCGAATTCGCCGGTCACAAACACGGAGGTACTCTCGAGCATTCCCTTTTCCTCCAGCGTGCGGAACAGGCCACTCAGGCCGGCGTCCAGCGCGGGGAGGTTGATGTTCTTGAGGCGGTTCCAGTTATCATTGTGCGTGTCCCAACCGCCGAGGTTGAGCGTCACGAACTTCACACCGGATTGCACCAGGCGTGTGGCGAGCAAACAACTTTGCGAGAAGCTTTGGTCATCAAACAGACCGGTGATGGAGGGGCTTTCGCGGGTGAGATCAAACGCCTCGCGCGCCTTGGTGCTGCGCATCATCTGGTATGCCTTGGCGCTGAACTCGTCCATGCCAGCAAGGATGCGGTCGTCCTTCGCGAAATCACCAAACGCCTTGTCGTACTTGGCCACGAGGTCATTGCGGCGGTCCACTTCATCGAGCGTGATGCCGCGCAAGGCAAGCCCACGCACATCCATTCGTGCTCCGGCGCGCGGGGCCGCTCCTGTTTCAAACGGGCCGTATTCCACGCCGAGAAATCCGGTGGGGTCATTGCCCTGATTGGGCACGGCCACGAACGCGGGCAATTCCTTGTCGCTGCCCATTTCCTTGCTGACCACCGCGCCGTAGCTCGGGAAGCGCAGGCTGGGCAACGGCCGGTTGCCGGTCATTAAATACTGCGTGCCCAGCGCGTGCGCCGCCAGCGTGTGGCTCACGCCACGCAGGATGGCGAACTTATCGGCCACCTTGGCCAGCTTGGGCAGGTGCTCGCAGAAACGGATGCCGGGCACGTTGGTTTTGATCTCCTTGAACTCGCCGCGGTGCGAATCGGGCGCGTCCGGCTTGAGATCAAACGTGTCCATGTGCGTGGGCCCCCCAGACAGACGGACGAAGATCGCCGCCTTGCCTTTGGCGTTGGGGTTCACCGCGCCGTCCCCAGCCTTTGCCAGAAATTGCGGCAGGCCCATACCCAGCCCGAACCCGCTTAATGCGCCAACCTTGAGAAAGTCGCGCCGTTGCACTCCGTCACAGTATGTATGTGTAGCCATTTTGTATTCCTTTTTGAGTTGTTTTTTAAATCAGGTCTAGTGGTTCACCATAAATTCCTTGGTGTTGAGCATCGCCCAAAGGAGATCGCGCACGCCGCTGATGGGATCTTTCGCGGCAGTCACATCGGCCTTGGCGCTCTTCAATTCATCCGGCGAAGGATACCGGCTCACCGTGCGTAGGAACACCTCGGTGATCATCGTCTCGATTTCCTTTGGTGAAATTTCCTTCTTGGCCGGTGCCAACTCGGCGATGCGTTTCTCGTAGCCCTCAATGGTGCTTCGCATTTTGCCGAATGATTTTTGATACTGCTTGAGCCGCGCTTCGTACTGCTTGAGCACCTGCGGGTTGTCGCCTTGCGGCTTGCGGGGTTTGTTGGCTGCGAAACGCTTGGCGCGGACGCGCAGACCATCGAGCGTGCGGCGCAGTTGCACCACCTTCGCGGCATTGGCTCTTGCGCGGGGATCATTGTGCGCGTTGCGCAGTTCGCTGATCCAGCTGCTGGTGCCGCGCGTGGTGCCCTCGATGCGGGCGAGCATCTCGGGATCGTTCCGCGTGAAGATGGTTTGCAGCAGCGTGGGGCTGGCCGTGCGTTCGCAGTCGCAGTTGTTCTCCCGCAGGGGTTTCCCGAAGAGCTGCAGCATATAAGCCGCGCCGTTGCGGCCGCGGTAGTTGGTGGTGCTGGCGCTGCCGATCATTCGGGTGTCCATGTTGCTGACGAATTCCTCCACGCGATCCCCGGAAGCGGTGGCTTGCGCGATGGAATCGGCCACCACCTCGGCGGGCAAACGGCGGATGACGTAGCGGCTGAAATTTTTCTCATCCAACTTGTTCGTTTCATTCACGCGCCAAGAGCGTTGGTAGGTGTCGCTGTTCATAATCTCGCGGTGCACCCATTTCATATCGTACCCGCTGGCGACAAAGCCTTTGGCGAGGTGATCCATCAAGGCCTCGTTGCTGGGCGGGTTGGCGAGGTTCAGGTCATCGGCCGGCTCCACGATGCCGCGTCCGAAGTAATGCGCCCACACACGGTTGACAAAGGCGCGGGCGAAATAGGGATTTTCCTTCGCGCGCAGCCATTCCATCAGGGGTGTGCGTGGGTCCTTGTACTTGGCCTCAAGAATATCCTCGCCACCCAGCACTTTGGGAGTGATGACGCGGGCATTGAAGTTTGGGTTGCGGCGTTTGATGCGGGCAATTTGTTCGGGGGTGTAATTGTGGCGCGTGACTTGGCGGATGTAAACTTCCTGCCACGGAATGGGCTCGCCGGCCTTGAGGCGCTTTTCGATGATGGGCCGCAACAGGCGGTTTAGGTTTTGCTGCGGATTGTTGCGGTCGTAGTTTGCTTCCTTGCGCAATTGTGCGGTCAACGAACGGTAATCCATCGCGCCTTTACTCTCGCGACGATTATTGGCCCCGGCGAGGATGGGCGTGAAGAAGGCTTGGAAGGAATTGAAATCCTGCTGCGTCCATTGGTCAAACGGATGCTTATGGCATTGGGCACATTGGATGCGTACGCCGAGGAAGCTGTAGGCGAAAGCCATCGCCTTGGCCTCGGCTTGGCGCAGGTTTCGCCGCGCCCAGAAGAAGGGCATCGTTTCGCGTTCCTCAAATGACTTCGGGTTTTTGTCGCGGAAATAGCTGCCCATTTCCTCGCACATTTCCTCGAAGGATTGATCCGGCGAGGTGCGGGATGAACCCATCACGATGCCTTCGACGATTTTATCGTACGAAACATTTTGTGCGACGCGCTGCTCGAGCCAGTCGTACCACATCCCGCTGAGGTTCGCATCCCGCGGGAGATTATTGACGCGGATTTGTTGCGGGCTGTTCCCGGTGAAATCGCTGAGTTTGGTGGCCCACCACGCGGCGTACGCCGGGCGATTGAGAAGTTGATTGACCTTATTGGTGCGCTTTTCCTTGGACTTGTCTGCGAGGAACTGCCTGACCTCCTCAGAAGTCGGCAGCGTACCGGTGACATCCAGCGTGACGCGCCGCAGGAACTCCGTGTCCGTGCAGGTCTCGGATGGCACGAGGCCCACCTTGCGGAGCTTGTCCACCACCAGCGCGTCCACCTTCGTGCGCGTTTTGATTTTCGGATAATCTTTCCCCACCAGCTTGCTCACCGGCAGCATCACCGGGATGGGCACCACGCCGTTGTCGTAAAACGCCACCACGTGTGAGTCGCCCTTGCCCTTGATTTCCACGCGGCCGCCTTCGTATGCCTCCGCCACGCTTTCGTCATTGGTGCGGAAGCGCGTAAACTGCGTCACGTCTTCCACCGTGCCATCAGCCCAATGGGCGAGCACCTTGAGCTGGATATTTTCGCCGACTTTTTTTGCCACGATTTCTTTCGGGAAAATTTCCAGCCGATCGAACACGCCCGTTTCCTTCACATCAATCTTGGCGCCTTCCTGAATCCACTTGAGCATCAGGTTGTGTTCCCAGCTGCCTTCCTCATAAATCTCGCCGCCCTTGTGCTTCACCTGCTTCAGCGGTTTTTGGATGAACAAGCTCTTGGCTGGGTTATCCATGTCCACGCGGATGTCGTCCTTCGTGTCATTGGTGATGGCCTTGTGATCCTTTTCAAAATCGTAGCCGAAGAGTGAAAGCTGAAATCCACCGCGCCCCTGGAACGACCCGTGGCACTCGCGCCCACTGCAGCCGAGCTTGCTCGCCAGCGGCACCACGTGGCGGCGGAAGCTGGGATTCTCCGCGTCATTAATCTTGCCCCCAAAACGTTGTTCGGCGGTGGGCAGGTTTTCGTTCGCCTGCAACTGCGGTGCGGACAGGCACACCGCAACTGCGGCCATTGTGAAAAAAAGGTTCCGAGTTTTCATCGTGCTGAAAAATTGGACGCCACCGTGACTGTGTCATTCATTGATTTGCAGGGGGATTTTGCATTTTTATGACAAAAAATTCAAGCCGGTTTTCGCCTGAATATCACTAAAAAAGTGATGTTTGAAATGGCCGCTCAGCCCATAATTTTCCACAAAGCCACGCAAAATCCGACCAAAGCGAAAATCGCAATCATCGCCATGATCATATCAAACGAATTGGGTTTGTTGGATTGGGCCATAAAACCTCCCGAAGGGGCGCGGAGAAAACCAAAAAGAATCCTGGGTGTCAAACCCAAGATTCAAAAAAATTATATGTGCCCTTTGGGGTTGCGAGATGCGGGTGAGTCGTTGTTTGAACCGCAAAGGTTGTTGGTAGGGACACGCTTCCGCGTGGCCTGGATGCGCGAAGTGCGTCCCTACCGTTGCGCTTCCACGATTCGCAGGCGCACGGGCAAATCTGTTTTCGGAATCAGCACCGCCGAATAGGTGCCGATGTGAATGGGTCGCGCGGCGATTTGGTCGCGTGGAAATTTCACGGTGACAACTATTTCGTTTTTTGCCTTTGTGATTTTCCCAAACACCGGTCGCGTCATCGATGGGCGGCTGGCCACCAGCATGAGGTGCTTGGCAAAATCAATCGGCGGCCTATTCAGCAGCGGATCGGTATTGGGCGGCGCGGGGCGCGTGCGGGAAATTTGTTTTTTCGGAATCAAATCCAACACTATCCCATACGCCTTGGCATCGCGCACCACCGTCAGAGGCGATCCTTTTCCCTTGGGCGCCTGACCCGGCGGAAAGACTGGCAGGGTAATGATTCCCCTTCCAAATTCCGTGGGCTGAATTTCATCCGCCATGGCCGCCAACGGCAGCATCGCCGACAGGGCAAGGCCAAGGCGTGAGATCATTCCGTCTTGTCCTTTTCCTCCAGCAGAATCTTGATGGCTTTTTCCACGTCACGATTGGCGATGTCTGCCCAGCGGAGCACGCCCTCGCGGTCGATGATGTAATAATCCGGATAACTGTTTGCCTTGTAGGCAGCGATGGCGCCGGCGTCCACGGCCACGGGATACTGGATGCCGCGTTGCTTCACGGTGTCCGCCATTTTTTCCGCGCCGCGCTTTGCGCACACGCCGATGATCACCACGCCTTGCTCCGCGTATTTTTCCATCAGCTCATTCGTGTGCGGGATGGAGGCGATGCACGGTCCGCACCAGGTGGCCCAGAAATCGAGCACCACGATTTTGCCCTTCAACTGCTTGAGCGCCATCGGCTTGGCATTGATCCAGTCTTTCAATGCCAGCTTCGGCGCAGGTTGCCCCTGCATTTCGTTGAGCTGGGCGCGCACGCGGCTGCTTTCCAGCGTGGGCGCGGCGGCGTGCAGAATGGGGGTGGTCAGGAAAATGGCCAGACCGGCCACGAGGGGTAAAAGGTGATTTTTCATACGCCCAATATGCCCGTGCAGTTGACCGCTGGCAACCGATTTTGTGAATTCCAATCCGGTTTTTTTCCCGGCGTGGCGTAGCGGCCCATGAAAAGGATGCTGCCGGTGGCTTTGCCTTGCACGCCGTTGACGCGCTGCTGCAGTTGGGCAAACGCCGTGTTGCCTTTGGCCGCAGCCAAGTTTGCGGATTGGGCCGGTTTTTTCTTTTCCGCCATGGCCGGCGAAGACAGCAAACCGAGTACAACGAGAATGGAGAGAACGAATGAGGGTTTCTTCAAAAGCCGATTGGACGGGAAACCCAAAATGTTTGCCACCAAAAACCCGCTGTTTTTAGTCATAATTCACCAATAAGTCGTTTTTGTTGAATAAACCGCCAAATTTTTGAATTTTCCCCGTTACTGGCACTGCATTTGCTGCGTCAAACCCACTGTGAAACCCGTGTACACTAATATAAAGGACGCTGTCTTGGCGCTGGGTTGCCTATGCATTTTCAGCGGTTGCAAATATTTGCCATGGCATCCACCAGCGGAATCGCCGCCCGAAGCAATACCCGAAGCCCTGTCCGTCCCACCCGCACCGGTGAAAGCGGCACCCGCACCGGAGATGCCCGAAGAGCCAGCCACGCCTTTGGTGCCAGCAGTGAATGCCAACCTGAACCATTCATCGGACAAGCCCAATGCCCCGGGCAATCTCGCCCCCGTGGTGCCGCACCTCATCCCGCCCGTGGCGCCTGCTGTTTTGGAACCGCCATTGAATCCAAACGCTCCCTCCGCCACGCCATTGCTGGCCGGCAGTGTGCAACGAAGCGATATGGATCTCCTGTTTTACCAAGTGGGCGATCCCGAACCCTTCACTGGCAGCACGACTTTGTTGCACAAAAATGGCGCACGCAAATTTGACGGTGCTTTCAAGGAAGGCCGCCGCGAAGGCGAAGGTATGGAATGGTATCCCAACGGAAGGCTGCGCTACGAGGGCGTTTTCAAGAACGACCGCTTGTACGAAGGCTACGCCTTTTGGTACTATGTGGATTCCGGCGAACTAAAAATGCGCGCCGACTACGTAAATGGCCGGCTCGTGCGTGGAACGCACTGGGATCGCAACGGAGATTTGTTCCGATAAGCCTATGTAGCCTAGCCCGGTGGGCCGGATCCCAAGCCAACGACCCGGGCTATATTATTTCCCCGGCACTACGGGCGGATCCAAATCACGATCTTCACCGCTGAAATATCGGTTGCTTGCGCCGCCGTCATCCAGAAATTTTCCCTCCTCATCCTGCACGTAGCCCAGTTCCGCGGGAGTCTTGGCTGCCACAGCGCCATCCAGAAATCCCACAATCGCGCGGCCATTATAGCAGGCATCCACCGCCGTGCGCGGACTGCCAGAGTTACCGGTGCCAATGTCACTGCGGGCGGTTAGCCGGGGCGGATCCAGGGTCCAACCGTGGTTGCCTTTGTCGCTGTATTGTTTTCCGTTGTTATCGTATCCGGTGCGATCGTCTTCCGCAAAACCTGCTGCCGTGCCAAGGCACGTGCCGCCGAGGACGGTGCTGCTGTGATTCACAATAGCTGCCTGCCAGACTGGGAAGTTGTGGAACGCCCCATTACTCTTGCGGCCGTTTCCAAGAAATTGGTGATTGTAGCCGAAGGCATAATTTCTTTCGTCCTTCCAGTTGGGCCGTAGCGGGTTGATGTAAACTTTGTTGTCGTAATCTTGTCGGTCGTTGTTGGTCAATGGATTTTCAAACGCATACGCACCCACGTGCATGCCCATGTAAGCCACCCATCGCGGGCGATACTTCAGGCCATTGCCCACTTCGTACCAGTTTTTTGGATTGCTCTTCCCGCCGGGCTCCTTGGCGTATCGTCCCGGCAACATCAGGTCATCATTTTCATCCACAAACATCTGCCAACCCGCAGAGAGGTTTTTGAAATTACTGATGCACTTGGCACCGCGCGCCTTCGTTTTAGCCTTCGCGAGCACCGGCAATAGCATGGAGGCAAGAATGCCGATGATGGCAATGACCACCAGCAGTTCGATCAGCGTGAAGCCAGCGTGGTGCGTGCGGGCACTTGTTGTTGGCGCGTCCATAAAGCGCGAAATCTACCGAGTGTTTGTTAACAAAATATTTCCAGCCTTCCGGAAAATTGTTAAGCTCATGTAAAGATGACCGCTTTTCCCAAAAAAACCACACATTCTGTCGCCGTGGATGGAGTGCCCCAGTCCGGTTTGCGGGTGTTGGTCATTGATGATGACCCCAAGCTGTGCCGGTTAATCGGCAAATACCTCGGGCCGCTCGGCTACGAGGTGGAGGCCGTGCACACGGGGCCCAAGGGCCTGCAGCGCGCGCTGGATTGGGCGCCAGACGCGGTGTTGCTGGACGTGATGTTGCCGGATCTCGACGGCTTCGAGGTGCTCAAGGGCATTCGTCGCCAATCCAATGTGCCGGTGCTGATGCTTACCGGGCGTGGTGAGGAAACCGACCGCGTGGTGGGACTGGAAATGGGCGCGGATGATTACATGCCCAAGACGCTTTCCCCACGCGAAATGCTTGCCCGCCTTCGTGCGGTAATGCGCCGCGCCAATGCGCCTGCAAGCACAGATGAACCCACCGGTGAAATTTGCAATGGCCCATTGCGGTTGCAGCCGGATTCCCGCACTGCCGTGCTGGGCGACCAACCGCTGCAGCTCACCGCGCTGGAGTTTGACCTGCTCAGCACACTCATCCGCGCGGCCGGCCGCGTGTGTTCGCGCAATCAATTGCTCTCCGCCATTGCCGACCGCGAGCACGAGGCATTCGACCGCTCCATCGATGTGCACATCTGCGCTCTGCGCCAAAAGCTCGGCGACAACCCGCGCAAGCCCACCTTCATCCGCACCGTGCGTTCGGTGGGATACCTGATGATCGAACACGAGTAATCGAAACTGAAATGCGCTTTCGCGACACGCTCCTCGCCCGCATCGTTGGCGGCTTCCTGCTTAACCTCGTCCTTGTCGGCGCCGGCTTGTGGGGGTTGTACCGTTTTCAGGTGGGGCCGGTCTCGCCGTTGGCGGGGCTTTCCGAGGAACGCGTGCGCCATGCGGCCGCGGCCTTGAGCGATCAACTCATCAGCACCCCGCGTACCGACTGGCTACAAATTGTGCAGCGCCACAGCGCGCGCCACGCCGTGGAGTTTCGCCTGTGCCACGCGCACGGCGGCTCCTTGCTGGACGATGAATTCCACGCCGGCGATGCGGTGCAAAAACTCCTGCGCGAAAACTTTTCGCCCGCTACCGATTCCCCCGTGCGCAGACACTTGGCGCGCCAGTTCGAAGCATTGCAACTTTCGCCCGCGCAGCTCGGTCAAATCGAAACCATCTGGCTCGAGAGCCTCCGTCAATTCCGCCAAACACCCGATCCTCAAGCCGCCGTGGATGCTTACAACCGCCGTGTGCGCGCCGTTTTATCGGCCGAACAACACGATCAATTTGCCGAGCTGGCGCCGCGCCATTTGCATCCGCTCATTGCCGGCACACCCGCCACGCCGGAGGAATGGCTGCGCCAGGCCGACCGCGATGGCAATGGCGAACTCAACGCCACCGAGCTGGCCGCCGTGCTGGATGCCTACGCCCCGTCAGAATCAAACCGCAGCCAGCCTTTGCCCGAGGTGCGCCCGGCGGTGTACACCCATTCCACACCGGGCTTGCCACAGGTGTGGGCGGCACTGGAGATTCCCGTGCGTGTGCCCGGCGTGGGACCGGAGTTTTCTTCGTGGGACGTCGCGGACCTGCGGCCTGCGCCGGACCGTTCGCGCTACAACGCCATCCTTCTGATGGCCAGCAACCCCGTCGAGAGCCGCGCCTTTTTCGCAGAGCCGTGGCCGTGGCTCACCATCCTGTTGCTCGTGCTCGGCTTGTCTGTTTTGTTTTGGCTGCCCTTGGTTCGGCGGATCACGCAGCCCTTGGCGGAGGTCACCGGCCTTACTGAACAAATTGCCGAGGGCCGTTTTCAAAATCGCGTGGGCCTGGAGCAACGCGATGAGATCGGTCGCCTCGCCCAAGCTGTCGATCAAATGGCCGAACGCCTGCAGGGTTTGGTCGGCGGCCAACGCCGTTTTCTTGGCGATGTGGCCCACGAACTGTGCGCGCCGCTTGCCCGATTGCAAATGGCCCTTACGGTGTACGCCCAAACCGCCACGCCGGAGCAGAAAGAAGAACTCACGGACCTGCAGGAGGAAGTGGATCAAATGGCCGCGTTGGTGGATGAGCTTTTATTTTTCACCCGCACCGGCGCGCATGCGGAGCCCCGGTTGGAGCCAGTGCCCTTGCTCGATTGCGTGGAACTCACCGTGCGCCGCGAAGCCCCCACGCTGGAGCACACGGTGGACGTGCCCGCCGAATTGCAGGTGCGTGCCGCGCCCGATCGGCTGGCGCGTGCCATTGGCAATCTCGCCCGCAATGCCGAACAATACGCTGCGGCCGGTGGCCAACTGCACGTGCACGCGCGGCGATTAGATGATGGTGATGAAGTTGAACTCACTGTGGCCGATCGCGGCCCGGGCGTGGACGCGCAATTTCTACCGCGGCTTTTCGATCCTTTCTTTCGCCCGGAAGCTTCGCGCTCGCGTGACACCGGAGGCACCGGCCTCGGGCTGGCGATCGTGAAAAGCACGGTGGAATCCTGTGGCGGCAGTGTCCAGTGCCGCAACCGCCCGGCGGCTGAAGGTGGCGGTCTGGAATTCACATTGCGCCTGCCCGCGGTGAATTAGTGGTGGACGAATCACAGTCGACAACCGCGCTCGCGCATCCTACATTTTCACCGTGCGCCCCAAACGTGCCCACATCATTTTGCCATTGCTCGCCGCCCTTTTGTTGGTGGATGGCTGTGGACGCAAATCCAAGGATCCGGCGGCGGCCAAAAAACCCACGCCGCCCAAGCCTGCCGCGCCCTTGCCTTCCGCCGACGAAAAAGCGCTGCATCAACTCGGCCAACAGGTTTTCGCCGCGTTTGCGAAAGGCGATGCCACAAAGTTCCAAGCCCTCACCGTCGCGGGCCTCGCCGCGCCGGAATTGGAAACGGCACTGCGCAACGTACGCGAAAAAGAGGCACGCCAGTTCATCGCACGCATTGAGATCATTCCGGTGAACCAACGCAACGCGTTGCAGCTCGACACACTACGTTTGTCCAAGGCATTCGTGGCCAATCCCAAGGCGGCATTTGCCAATGAATGGCCCGGGATGCAAAACCTCATTGGCGAACTGGGCAAGGCCCAGCTGGAGTTTTTCAATCACCACACCACCACCAACGCGCCACTGGACTGGGCGAAAGCGGGCGGGCCATCGGCGGTCATTTCCATCAACCCGCAAACCGACCTCATCCTGCCCGAGGCGCGGGTGGACCTGATGTTCAGCGCGGGCAGCAAAAGTTATCGGCTGCAGCTTTCCAACTGCGCCAAGCTGCCCGGGCACGGCTGGCGCGTGGCGGAGGAACTGCGCTTCATTGATCTCACTGCGGAAGCCGCCGTGGAGAAGGCTTGGGGCGTTGACCTCGCCGCCGCCATGAAACAGGCCAAGGCGGAGGGCAAGCGGGTGTTGATTGAATTCACGGGTTCGGACTGGTGTCCCAACTGCATTGCACTGCACGACCGCGTGCTGACGCAGCCAGTGTTTCGC
Organism: uncultured Verrucomicrobiota bacterium; assembly: GCA_964548235.1. Taxonomy (GTDB): domain Bacteria; phylum Verrucomicrobiota; class Verrucomicrobiia; order Limisphaerales; family UBA1100; genus JACNJL01. The sequence continues at coordinate 4,265 of CAZJRV010000038.1, read as the reverse complement.
GACTGGGCGGCGCAAAAGCTCGTGCTCGTGCGCGCGGATTTCCCACGCCACACCTCCCCACCCAAGACGCAGGCGGACGCGAACAAACTGCTCGTGCGTGAATACGCCGTGAATGGTTTCCCCACGCTGCTGTTGCTGAATGCCAACGGCAAGGAATTGCATCGCATCGAGGGCTACAACAACGAGGACGCCGCCGCGTGGGTGGGCGCATTGAAAAAGAAACTCATTCCTGATGGTGATTAAAATAGTTTTTTATGCCGCTTTATTCAGTGCCGTGCTGGTGCTGGCCGTGGGCTGCGGCAAATCCGAGCGAACCGAGCCCAAGGACGATCAGCCCGAGCCACCGAAGGCCGCCGCGCCGGCAGATCCACACAGCTCGCCCGAGACACTGGCGCGGGTGTTTCACCAGTCGCTCTCGGCCAATGATGCGATAAAAATGATGCACCTCTCGATGCTCGGCGCGCCCACCAATTCGTGGATTGAATTTTCCGGGAAAATGTTTCGCAACTCATTGAAGATCCTGGAGAAAAATCTGGCCGACCTCGAGGCCGCCAAGCCGCGCGAGGAGCGCACCGACGCCGAGCAAACCCGCATTTTCAACCTGCACACCCAGCGCCGACAAATGAGCGAGGCGTACACGAACAGTATGCAGCGCCTGTCCATTGAGCTGCCCGAGATGCGCGAGCGCTTTTTGCAGCGCGGATTTCTCGACGTGGTGTTGCAGTTCAAGGCCGCCGGGCTAGATCCCGCGAAGCTCACCGTGTCGCGCGTGGACACCTCAAAACTCACCGACACCTATCAGGGCATCGATATGCGCGGCGGACCCTTGACCCTTTGGTTCGCGAAAAACAAGACCCCACTGGACATCACTCTCACACTCGTGGTGGCCAACGTTTCGGATCACGGCTGGGTGTTTGTGCAGGATCCCAAAGTAAATGCGCCCCCCGTGCAAGGCCCCGAGCCGGAACCCGAGCCGTGACCTGTAGCCCGGCCCATCGGGCCGGGCTACAATAATCTCGCCCCACACCCATCCGCGCGTTATCACCTTCTCCAGTGAGTGACAGCCCATCAAACTGGACCCCCGCCTCGTGGCACACCCGGCCCATTCAGCAGCAACCGCCGTGGCCCGATGCCGGCGCTTTGCAAACCGCGCTGGACGAAGTGCGCGCGTTGCCGCCCTTGGTGAACCACGGCGAGGTCGATGCCCTCCGCACCCACCTCGCCGAGGCCGCGCGCGGCAAGGCGTTTCTGCTGCAGGGTGGCGATTGCGCCGAGCGGTTTGCCGATTGCACCAAGAGTGCCATCGAGGCGAAATTGAAAATTCTTTTGCAAATGTCCCTCGTCCTCACGTGGGGCGCGCGCATCCCCGTCATCCGCGTGGGCCGTATGGCCGGGCAATTCGCCAAGCCGCGCAGCAGCGACACCGAGACCATCGACGGCACCGAAATGCCCAGCTACCGCGGCGACAACGTGAACGCCATCACGCCCAACGCCGCCGCGCGCACGCCCGATCCGCAGCGTCTGGTGAAGGCGTACCATCACTCCGCCGCCACGCTCAATTACGCGCGCGCGCTCGTCGATGGCGGTTTTGCCGATTTGCATCATCCGCAGCATAGGGACCTCGGCTTAGTGCGCAGCCAATCGCACCGGGCCGAATACGAGGACATGGTCGAGCGCATTCGCGATGCCATCGAGTTTGTGGAATCCACCGGCGTCCGCGGCACCAGCGCCTTGCGGACGGTGGAGCTGTTTGCCTCGCACGAGGGCTTGCTGCTCGATTACGAAGAAGCGCTCACCGAAAAAGTGGGTGACCGTTTTTACAACCTCGGCGCGCATTTTCTTTGGATTGGCGATCGCACGCGCAACCTCGGCGACGCCCATCTCGAATACTTTCGCGGCATCGAAAACCCCATCGGCATCAAGGTGGGCAAACAAATGCAGCCGCAAGAATTGGTGGACATCATCCGCGAAGTCGAACCCGCCAACCGCCCCGGGCGCATCACACTCATCTCGCGCATCGGCGCGTCGGATGTTCGCGACGCGCTGCCACCACTCATCGCCGCCGTGGCCGAGGCGGACCAGAATGTCGCGTGGTCGTGCGACCCCATGCACGGCAACACCACCACCACCGCGGCCGCTGATGGTGGCCTGAAAACCCGCAACTACGATTCCATCCTCGCTGAACTCGAGGCCGCCTTTGAATTGCACGCCGCCGCCGGAGGCCAACTCGCCGGCGTGCATTTTGAGCTCACCGGCGAGGACGTCACCGAATGCACCGGCGGTCCACAGGAACTCTCCGAGGCCGATCTTTCGCGCAGTTACGAAACCTACTGCGACCCGCGCTTGAACTACGCCCAGAGCCTAGAAATGGCCCTCCGCATCGCGCAGCGATTGCAAACCCGCCGCCAAAATGGCGACAACTAACCCATGAAACGCGCCGCCCTCATCGGCATCATCCTGCTCAGCTTCCTCGGCTGCCTGTGGCTGTTGCTTGCATGGCTCAGTAAAACGGAAAGCAACTATCAACCGCCCGATTCCAACAGCGCCACGCCCACTAATGCGGTGGAATCGGCTGTGTACCAACCGCGCAGTTTTGCTCCCGGCGAATCGGCCACGTACAAGATCAAGCTCGCCGGCATCACGCTGGGCAAGTGCACGTTCCGCGCCGATCTGCTGGATGACAACGGCACCAAGCAGTGGCGATTCACACTGAAAGGCGGTGCTGCGGGCGGGTTGGTGCGGTATGATTCCACCTCGATCGTGAATGCCTCTTTTAATCACTCCATTTCATACCACACCATTCAAAAAGATGCCGCCTCGCGCACGGTGCGGCTGGCGTTCGATGAGAAAAACCTGAAAGTGAAACGCACGCTCAACGGCACCCCCGATGGCGAGGTGGACACCCAAGAAAACACGCTCGACCCCATCAGCGTGATATTCAAGTTTCGCGAATTGAATCTCGAAACTCCCGGCACGCTGGCCACGCACGTGAGCGATGGTAAAGGCACTTTCCCTGTGAAAGTGGAAGTGGTGGGCCATGAGAAAATCAAGATTGGCGATCGCGAGTTCGAGGCAATCCTCGTCGAGCCCGACCTCGGCAACCTGCGCGGCGTCTTCAACAAGGATCCCGAGGCGAAGCTGCAAATCTGGCTCAGCAACAATGCCCACCGCGTCCCCCTCCGCATCCGCACCAAAATCGGCCGAGGCAACTTCATCACCGAATTGGAAGACTACAAACGACCGGAGTAGAGACACGGATTTCACAGATTACCACGGATGAAAACCCAAGAAAAAATCTGTGTGAATCTGTGAAGTCTGTGTCCAAAAATTAACGCCCCATTAAGCCGCCCAAGCCGCCGCCGCCCATTTTGGCAAGCATCTTTTGCATCTTACCCATCTTTTTCATCATCTGCTGCATCTCAAAGAATTTATTGAGCACGCCGTTGAGTTCCGACACTTTCACGCCCGAGCCGGTGGCGATGCGTTTGCGGCGGCTGGCGTTGAGGATGTTCGGGTTGCGGCGTTCCTGCGGAGTCATCGCGCAAATCAAGGCCTCCATACGGCTCATTTCTTTTTGACCTTTGTCGAGGTCCGCACCCTTCATCGCTTGATCGCCGCCGGGGAGCATTCCGACAATATTTTCCAGCGGTCCCATCTTTTTCATTGCGCGCATTTGCTCCAGGAAATCTTCAAGCGTGAAGTTGCCTTTACGCATTTTTTCCTCCATGCGCTTGGCTTCATCCTCGTCAATCGCCTCGGCGGCTTTTTCAACAAGGCTCACCACATCGCCCATGCCGAGGATGCGACCGGCCATTCGCTCGGGATGGAACGCTTCAAACTCATCCAACTTTTCGCCGAGTCCGACAAACTTGATCGGCCGACCGGTGACACTTTTCATCGACAACGCCGCGCCGCCGCGCGCATCGCCATCGAGCTTGGTGAGGATGGAACCGGTAATGCCCAGCGCCTCATCAAAATGCGTGGCCACACTGACCGCTTCCTGGCCGGTGGCCGCATCAAGCACCAACAAAATTTCCTGCGGCTTGATGATGCCCTTGAGGTCGACCAATTCCTGCACCAAATTTTCATCAATCTGCAAGCGGCCCGCCGTATCAAAAATCAAAACATTGCACGCCTGCGCCCGCGCCGCCTCCATCGCGGCCTTGGCGATTTTGCGCACGTCCTTTTCGCCCTTAAGCGCCAGCACCGGCACGTCCACCTGTTGAGCGAGCGTTTCGAGTTGCTCCATCGCCGCGGGCCGATAC
>CAZJRV010000037.1:0-16101 GCA_964548235.1 uncultured Verrucomicrobiota bacterium | reverse complement strand
GACGCCTTGATGATTGCTGGGCAAAAAACCGCTGCCCCAAAGGCGCGCGTAAAGCGGTTGGGCTTGATGATCAGTGCACTTGCTGTGTAGCACCACAAAGGCGGGCAGATCCTTGCTGGCGCTGCCAAGGCCATAGCTGGCCCACGCGCCAAGGCTGGGTCGGCCGGGTTGTTGATGGCCGGTTTGGAAAAAGGTGATTGCGGGATCGTGGTTGATAGCCTCGGTGTGCATCGAGCGGATGAGGCACATTTCATCGACGATCTTATGGTGCCAGGGCAGGACATCACTGATCTGCGTGCCGCTTTGGCCGTGGGCGCGGAAGGGGGAAAAGGACTTGGCTGCGGGAAAGGTCTTTTGGCCCGAGGTCATCCCGGTGAGGCGCTGCCCTTTGCGAATGGAGTCGGGCAGGTTTTTACCATTGAGTTTTTCCAGCGAAGGCTTTGGATCAAAGAGATCCACCTGCGACGGCGCACCACTTTGGTACATATAAATCACTCGCTTCGCCTTGGGCGCAAAATGGGGCACATTCGGCAGGCCGGACATCAAATCAGGCAAAGTCGACTTGGCGGGCTTGGGTGGCTTTGCAAAGAGATCCTCGTTGATCAGTGAGGCTAGCGCGGCAGTGCCGATGCCGGTGGCGGTGCGGCTAAAGAAATGGCGGCGGGTGGTGTTCATTATTAATTCTTCGTAATCGATTCACTCAAATTCATCATCGCCCGTGCCACGGTGGTCCAAGCGGCGTGGTCGGCGGGCAGGATTTGTGCCGCTTTTGTTTCACCGATGTTTAGAAGGGCTTCAGCAGCCTTGGGGGTTTTTTTGTAAAAAGCCAATCGTTCACGGTAAAGGCGCTGGAGGATTTCCTGTTCGCGCGCGGAGGGTTGGCGGGCAGTGATGGTGCGGAAACCGTGGGCAATGCGGGCGGCGGGCGTCTTGGCAGCGGCCATCATTTGGGCGGCGAGTTGGCGGGCGGCTTCAACGAATTGTGGGTCGTGCAACAGTACAAAGGCTTGCAGTGGCGTGTTGGTGCGGCTGCGGCGGACGAGGCAGAACTCGCGTTCGGGCGCATCGAAAGTGGCCATCGAAGGCGGGGGCACGGTGCGTTTCCAGTAGGTGTAAAGACTGCGTCGATGCAGGTTTTCGCCTTTGCCTTGTTTGTAGGTGCTGGATAAGCCGGGGCGATTGTTCAGCTCAAGCCAAAGGCCCTTGGGGTGATAAGGAAAAACGCTTGGCCCACCGATTTGGTTCACGAGTAGGCCACTGGCGGCGAGGGCGTTGTCGCGGATGACTTCGGCATCAAGGCGATGGCGCGGCCCACGGGCAAGCAATCGGTTGTCTCGATCGTGCGCAAGCAATGCTGCGGAGGCACGTGAATCTTGCCGGTACGTGGCACTGGTGACAATGAGTTTGAGCAGCGCTTTTTGATCCCAACCGTTCTTCACGAACTGCACCGCCAGCCAATCAAGCAGTGCCGGATGGCTAGGCCAATCGCCCTGCGTGCCGAATTCCTCAGTGCTTTTCACAATGCCTTCCCCGAAGAGGCGCTGCCAATCACGATTCACTGCTACACGCGCGGTGAGTGGGTGCTGTCCGCTCACCAGCCAACGCGCTAGGCTGAGGCGGTTGCGCGGCGCATCTTCCGGCATCGCGCCCAGTGCGGAGGGTGTGCTTGCGCTGACCTCCTCGCCGCGTTTGTCGTACTCGCCACGATTAAGAATGTAAGTTTTGCGGGGTTTGGGCAGGTCAGCCATCACCATGGAGGTGGTGCCGGTTGCGCTGAGTTTTTGTAAACGGATTCTGAGATTTTTGATTTTTGTGTTGAGCGACCGAGCTTCTGCAGGGGCAGCAGTGACAAGGAAATGGTCCCGCAATTTTTGGGCCTGCGGCGGAGTGCGCTTGGTGGGCGGAATGGCGGCAAGGGAGGGGATGGTGTTGTGTTCGCTCAATTCCGGCTTGGGTGAATCGGAAAGGCTAATCCGGAATCGTCCGATGCTGTGAATGGAGCCAAAACTAAAGAGCAGGCGGATCTGCAAATCGCTGCCAGCCTCAAACCCAAACGGTTTGTCGGCAATGAAAACGGCAATGCGGTTTTCTTTTTTCGTGGGGCCATCAACGGCCCAGCCGGTGTTGGTTTTGCCGTCAATGGTTCTGTCAATGGTATAGCCTCTTTGAGAGTAGTCCGCGATGGCTTGTTTGAATTGAATGCGTCCTGATTGCGCAGGTTTGCCGTCCTTGGCGGGGTGGGAGATTTCTGCCTCGAATTCCCCCAGCACAAAATTTGAATTGAACGCGCGGCCGGCACCATTGTGCGGGAGGCTGGGGTGAGTGAGGCATTCGAGCCGGATGGCAGTAAGCTTGGTTTGTTTGGTGTGCAGCTCAATGGTGTACGTTTCTACAGCAGGAGAATTGCCGCCAACGAGCGTGGAGCCATCCGGAAGCAGCTTAAAAGTAGTGCCCTTGGCACCGGTGGTTTTGGATGGATTATGGACAGTCCACATCGGTGTCGCCATCTGGGTGGCGACGCTCTTCTCCCATTGAGATTGTGCGGCAGCCAGTGATTGTTCGCGTGATTTCAAATCGTTTTCGGCTGCGGCCAATTCTGCAGACAATTTAGTGGAGTCTGCTGGAGGTACTCTGATGTTAGGGGTAAAGCCGCTATTCCCGCGCTCAGGCACTTGATTGAAGAACGCGGTGAATTCGTAAAATTCCTTTTGCGAAACGGGGTCATACTTGTGGTCATGACAGCGGGCACAGAGAAAGCTCATCCCCATCCACACTTGCGCGGTGGTGGTGACGCGGTCGATGACGTATTCGGTGCGGTATTCCTCGTCAATGATTCCGCCCTCGATGGTGATGGGATGGTTGCGATTGAAACCGGTTGCGACTCTTTGTTGCAGCGTAGCGTTGGGCAGTAAATCGCCGGCGAGTTGCTCGATGGTGAACTGGTCAAAGGGCAGGTTGCGATTATAGGCATTGATGACCCAATCGCGCCAAGGCCACATATTTCGGTGGGTGTCGTATTGGTAGCCGTTGGTGTCGGCGTAGCGGGCGGCATCAAGCCAATAACGCGCCAAGTGTTCGCCATAACGGGGTGAGGCGAGGAGGCGATCAACTGCCTTTTCAAATGCTTTGGGCGATTCGTCAGCGAGGAAGGCATCGAGTTCCTTCAACGTGGGCGGCAGTCCAATAAGGTCAAACGAAACGCGCCGAAGCAGGGTGGCCTTGTCTGCCTCGGCTGAGGGCTTGAGTCCCTCGGCCTCCAGCCGGGCGAGGACAAAATGATCGATGCCATTGCGCGGCCAAGTTTTCAATTCCACTTTTGGCAGCGGCGCAGCCTTCGGCGGAATGAATGACCAGTGACGCTCGTACTTGCCGCCTTCCTTGACCCATTGCTTGAGGAGATCGATTTGTTTGGGGGTGAGTTGATGATGGGCATCTGCGGGTGGCATTTTTTCATTCACGTCATCGGTGGTGATGCGGTAGATGAGTTCGCTCTCGGTGAGATCACCCGGCACGATGGCACGCGTTCCGTCCTTGAGTTCTGAGCGCGAATCCGCCTCGTTATCCAGCCGCAGCTTCGCCTTGCGCGCGGCACTGTCGGGTCCGTGGCATTGATAGCAGTTATTGGAAAGGATGGGGCGGATGTCGCGATTGAAACTGAGCGGCGCGGCGGTGAGCGCGGTGGCCAAGGCGATGAAAATGACGGGCGTTAAACGCATTGGATTTAGGATAGCGCGGGATGGGGGAATGACCAAGACCCAATGACCCATGCCCATGGAAATCTCAACGGGTAGATCCAAAAATTGGCATCAAAGAGCTTGGTCATTGGGATTTAGTCATTCCTTGGGACTTGGGGGTTTGGTTATTGTTCATTCCCGCTCTCTTTACATTCATCTCGCTGGCTGCTAAACATTGGGCCGTGGAGGGTTCGATTCATCAACTATGGAGACGTATTGCAGGCGGGAAAATTTTTTTTCTCATTGCCGGGCCGTGCGTCATAGAGAGCGAGGCGCTGTGCCTGAAGGTGGCGCGGGCGATGCGTGATACGTGCAAACGGCTGGGCATCCCGTATATTTTTAAGGCCAGTTTCGACAAGGCCAACCGCACGTCCGGCAAAACCAAGCGCGGCCCGGGGTTGGAAGCGGGGTTGGCAGTGCTGGCGAAGGTGCGCGAGAAAGTCGGCGTGCCGGTGCTGACGGATGTGCACACCGAGGCGCAGGCGATGGCGGCGGCGGAGGTGGTGGATGCGATTCAGATTCCTGCATTTCTTTGTCGGCAAACGGATTTGATTGAGACGGCGGCGCGCACGGGCGCGATTGTGAATTTGAAGAAAGGCCAGTTTTTGTCTCCGCAGGAAATGGGCCAAGTGGTGAAGAAAGCCACGGCGGTGGGCGGCAAAAAATTATTGGTCACCGATCGCGGCACGACGTTTGGCTACAACAATCTGGTGGCCGATATGCGGTCGATGCCGGTGATGAAGGCGTTCGGGTTTCCGGTGGTATTCGACGCCACGCATTCGGTGCAAATGCCCGGTGGGAGTGGTGACAAATCCGGTGGCAATGGTGAGTTTGCACCCGTGTTGGCGCGCGCGGCGGTGGCGGCGGGGGCGGATGGGTTGTTTATTGAGACGCATCCGGACCCCAAAAAGGCGTGGAGTGACGGGCCGAACATGGTGCCGTTGCGCGATATGCCAAAGGTGTTGAAACAATTGCTGAAAGTTCACAAGGCCGTGCGATGAGCAGGGAAGCAAACGCAGCGATGTTCAAGCGCGTGAAGATTTTTCTCACGGATGTGGACGGCGTGCTGACGAATGCCACGGTGATTCTCAATGGCAAGACGGAGTTCAAGCAGTTTAACATTCAGGACGGGATGGGGATGCGTTTGCTGCAGCACGTTGGGATTCCGGTGGGGTGGGTTTCCAATCGAAAATCGGCGGCCACCACGGCGCGGGCGAAGGAGTTGAAGGTGGATTATCTTTGGCAGAAATCGCTGCCGAAGGTGGCGGCGGTGGAGGTGATTTTGAAAAAGGCGGGGCTTGCTTGGCACGATGCCTGTTTCTTGAGTGATGACATCAACGATCTTGCCGTGCTGTCCCGCGTGGGGCTGCCCATCGCGGTGAGCAATGCGATGCTGGAAGTGAAGCGCGCGGCGAAATACGTAACTGCTGCCAGTGGCGGGCAGGGGGCGGTGCGCGAGGTGTGCGACCGAATCCTGCGCGCGCAGGGGCACATGCCGGCAATCCTGGAGCGGCTCGAGCACCCGGAGGGTTACAATGACCAATAAACTTCTCATTGCCCTTGCAGTGTTATTGTTGGGGCTGACCAATGGCGCAAAGGCACAGGCAGGTGGGGTTCAAAAGCGGATTAAATTTCCTGAATTTGACCGTGCCACCGGGCGCATAAAATCGATTTTAACCGGGGACAAGGCAGTGCGGGCCGAGGGAGGTGGGTTGCTCATAACCGGGGCACGGCTGGAAACTTACCAATATCACGGAAACCAGCGAATTGTGGACTTGATTATCGAAGCTCCAACGTGTTTATTTAGCTTCCGAACCCGCGTTGCCTCCTCGGATGGGCCTGTGACCCTCCGCCGGGCGGATGGAGATGCCTCCTTGAGTGGGCGCGGATTTAAGTGGAATCAACGGGAATCGACTCTGGCAATTTTCAATGATGTGCGGACGGTAACCAGCAAAGGGTTTGCAATAAAATGAACAAGGTAAAGCAGATAACTGTATTCGGGATTGTAGCCGTTTTGCTTTCAGCCAATCATGTTGATGGTGCGGAAGGCGCGCCCGCCCCCGCCAAGGGACCGCCTGGAGGGAAAGACTCCAAGATGAAAATTTTCTCCCAGTCCATGAACTATAATCTGGGCAAACGAATGGCTATCTATGAGGGTGAGGTGCGGGTGGTGGATCAGTCGCTGGACTTGAGATGCGATAAGTTGACGGTCCTATTCCATCCGAATAAGCCGGCCAACGATCCCAAGGGAGTGGCCAACCCAGCTCCCAAGCCGCCGGTGAAAGAAAAGCCGGACGAGCCCTTGCCCGCGATGAGTGGCACGGGCGGCAAGGTGAAAATGTTGATCGCCGAAGGAAACGTGGTAATTTTGGATTTGGCCAATAAAGCGCGCGCATTAGGGGACAAGGCGGTTTACACCTCATTGACTGAGCAGGTGGAATTAACCTCAATACCCGGCAGACCCTTGCCCAAGATAATTGACAAGGATGAAAACGTGCTGGTCTCCAAGGTAATCATCTACGATCGCCGCACACAGGACCTGAAGGCCAACCAAGGCGTGCAAATCAACCAGGATCCGCCCCAAAAAACCCCGAGGGAAAAGGTGCCCGGAAAAAAAATTCCAGAACCACCCGTGCGCCGATTCGGTTCGCCCAAGCAATGAGCCTGCTGGCGACGGAAAATCTGGCCAAGGAATACGGCCAGCGGCGTGTAGTGGACGGGGTATCTGTCCATGTGGAGCCCGGCGAAATTGTCGGGCTGCTTGGCCCCAATGGAGCGGGAAAAACCACGACATTCAACATGGTGGTGGGATTGGTGCGGCCCGATGAGGGGGGCGTGTTCTTTCAGGATGATGAAATCAGCCACCTCCCCATGCACAAACGCGCGCGCGCGGGCATCGGCTAACTCACGCAGGAACCTTCGGTGTTTCGCAAGCTTACGGTGGAGGAAAACATTCTTGCCATTCTGGAGACATGCGAAATTGGGCTGGTGGAGCGAAGGGTGCGGCTAAATAGTCTGCTGGACGAACTGGATCTTACTGACCTTGCGCAGAGCAAGGCGTATCAACTGAGCGGCGGCGAAAAGCGGCGGCTGGAAATCACCCGTGCGCTGGTCACAAGCCCGCGGTTACTGCTGTTGGATGAACCCTTTGCGGGCATTGACCCCATTGCAGTTTATGAGGTGCAAAAAATTGTGCGCCGCCTGCGCGAACGCGGGCTTGGCATTCTGATTACCGACCACAATGTGCGTGAGACATTGAAACTGGTCGACCGTGCCTACCTCATCCACCAAGGGCGTGTATTGCTGGAAGGCGATGCGGAATTCCTTGTCAACGACTCACAGGCGCGCGATATTTATCTCGGACCGGAATTCAACATTTGATATGCCGCACCCCAAGATCACCGTTGAGCAGTTTTACGTGGAGAACGCTTCCGAGTTGGGTCTGCGCCTGTTGGCAGGCACGGATGGACTCAAGCGGGTGATCAAGGAGCCCACCGTCAACCGCCCCGGTTTGGCGCTGGCGGGGTTCACCAAATATTTTGCCATCAACCGCCTGCAGGTGATGGGCTCGGCCGAGGTGACCTATCTCAAGTCGCTCACGCCCAAATTGCGCGCCGAGCGTTATGCGGAAATTTGCAGCTATCGTATTCCCTGCATCGTCTACTCACGCAACCTCAAGCCAGATGCGGATTTGCTGGCGATCGCAGAGAAGGAAGGCATCCCGGTTTTTCGTTGCCCACTCATCACCATGAAGTTTATCAATCGCGCCACGCTGGCGTTGGAGGATTTGTTTGCGCCGCGTGGGCAGGAGCAAGGAAGCATGGTGGATATCCTGGGCGTGGGCGTCATCATCAAGGGCGACAGCGGCATCGGCAAGAGTGAGTGCACCCTCGCCCTTGTGGAACGCGGCTACAGCTTGGTGGCTGATGACGTGACAAAAGTAAAGCTCCTCGATGGCCGTGAAGTCATCGGCACCAGCGCCAGTGTCACGCGCAACCACATGGAAGTGCGCGGCATTGGCATCATCGATGTGGGCATGATGTTTGGCGTGAAAAGCATCCGCCGCGAAAAACAGGTGGACCTCGTGATTTCCCTGCAGGATTGGGATGAAGTGGAGGAAGTGGATCGCCTTGGCATGGAGGAGGAAACTATTGAGGTACTGGGCGTGCACATCCCGCACATCATCATTCCCGTGCGCCCCGGCCGCGATATCGCCCGGTTGGTGGAGGTGGCGGCATTTCAAAGCAAACTCAAGGGAACCGGCTATAATGCAGCTGAGGAACTCAATAAACGCCTCATTGCACAGATGAACCCCGAGAGGCCGGAATAAATTCTCGCCAAACCCGCAGCCATCACTGAAAATCCCCCGCCTGCTGCTTTATGGAAACCAACGGACATGACGAGGCTGTCATACGGGAATTGATTGTTGCCAATCAAACCGGGCTGCACGCGCGTCCCGCGGCGGCGTTTGTCAAGATCGCCAATCATTTCCGCGCTGAAATCACCGTTACCAAGGATGGCGAAAGCGTCAACGGCAAGAGCATCATGGGCCTCATGACTCTTGCCGCGGGCAAAGGCACACGATTGGTCATCGAAACCAGCGGTGATGATGCCGAGGACGCCGCGGATGCCATCCAGTCCTTGATCGAAGGAAACTTCGGCGAATCCTGAATCCATGCAGAAGGATCTGCAGCACGCCGTTAATCTGGCCCGCATTGAGCTCACCGCGGAAGAGGAGGCACACCTCGGTCCGCAACTGGGCGAAATTCTCAAGTACGTCGCCAAGCTCAAAGAGCTCGACATCGAAGGCGTGAACCCCACCGCCCACGCCGTGCCGCTCACCAACGTGCTGCGCAAAGATGAGCCGCGAGAATCACTTTCCCAGGAAGACGCTCTGCGCAATGCGCCCCGAGCCGCCAACGGACTTTTCATCGTGCCCAAAATCGTCGAGTGACCATGCCGCACACGCTCACGATTTCACAGCTTATCCAAAAGCTGGCTCAAGGCGAATTCACCTCGCGCGATGCCACCCAAGCCTGCCTCGATCGCATCGCCAACGTGGATGGGCAGCTTAACGCATTCATCAGCCATAACCCAGCCGATGCACTTGCCCAGGCCGATGCCGCAGATGCCGCGCGCGCCGGAGGCGAAATCAAACCATTGCTTGGGGTGCCCATTGGCATGAAGGACATCATCGCAGTGAACGGTCATCCGCTCAATTGTGCCAGCAAAATTCTGGGCGAATTCAACAGCCCTTACGACGCCACCGTCACCCAAAGGCTGCGGGATGCGGGCGCGGTAATTTTTGGCCGCGCAAATATGGATGAATTTGCCATGGGCAGCTCCACGGAAAATTCCGCCTTCGGTCCCTCACGGAACCCATGGAATCCCGACTGCATTCCCGGCGGCTCCAGCGGCGGCAGTGCCGTGGCCGTGGCTGCCGATGAATGCATCGCATCCATTGGCAGCGACACGGGCGGATCCATCCGCCAACCCGCCGCGCTGTGCGGGTGCGTTGGCCTCAAGCCCACGTATGGTCGAGTGAGCCGTTTCGGCCTTGTGGCATTTGCATCCTCGCTGGACCAAATCGGCCCCATCACCAAGGACGTCCGCGATGCCGCCACATTGCTCGGCGTGATTGCTGGGGAAGACAAGCGTGATTCCACCAACGTGCCCGAACCCGTGCCCGATTACACTGCCGCGCTCACCGGCGATATCAGGGGATTGAAGATCGGATTGCCCAAGGAATATCAAGTGGATGGACTCGACCTCGAGGTCAAGGCTGCCACCGAAGCGGCCGTACTGGAATTGGAAAAGCAAGGCGCGGAAATTGTGGAAATCTCCCTGCCGCATACCGAGTATGCCATTGCAACTTATTATATCATCGCCACTGCCGAGGCCTCGGCGAACTTGGCGCGGTTCGAGGGCGTCCGCTACGGTGCGCGCGTGGAAGGCGCGAGCCCCGAGGAAATGAATCGCGCCACCCGCGGCGCCGGCTTAGGCGAAGAAGTGAAGCGGCGCATCATTCTCGGCACATATGTTTTGAGCAGCGGCTATTACGACGCTTATTATTTGCGCGCCCAAAAGGTCCGCACGCTCATTCGGGAGGATTTTTTGAAGGCGTTCGAGCAGGTCGACCTCATCGCCAGCCCCACCACGCCCACGCCCGCATTTCGAATCGGTGAAAAGACGAATAACCCGCTGCAAATGTACCTGTCCGACATTTTCACCATCTCCTGCAACCTAGCCGGGCTTTGTGGCATTAGTGTGCCATGTGGTTTTTCCTCGGGCGGATTGCCCATGGGATTGCAGCTTCTTGGCAAACCCTTTGGGGAATCGGGCTTGCTCCGCGCCGCTCATGCTTATGAACAGGCAACCGATTGGCACACGAAGCGTCCGGAAATAAACTGATGGAATACGAAGCAGTCATCGGATTGGAGACGCATGTTCAGTTGAAGACTTGCACGAAAATGTGGTGTGGGTGCGCCAACCAATACGGCTCGGAGGCGAATACCAATGTCTGTCCGGTTTGTCTTGGCTTGCCCGGCGTGTTGCCGGTGCCCAATGCGGAGGCATTACGGAAGACGGCCCTGACGGGAATGCTGCTCAATTGCGAGGTGCCTGCCTACGCAAAGTGGGATCGAAAAAATTATTTTTATCCCGACAACCCAAAAAATTATCAGCTTACACAACTGGATTTTCCATCCACGATTGGGGGGGTTGTGGAGTTTGAATTTGGAGAGGGCACCGAGCGGGTGCGCATCAATCGCGCACACCTGGAGGAGGATGTGGGCAAGAGTTTCCATTTTGCAGATCACAGCGGGGTGGACTTCAATCGTGCGGGCGTGCCATTGCTCGAGATTGTCACCGAGCCGGACATCACCAGCGCAGACATGGCTCATGAGTATCTGAGAGCCCTGAAGGCTATCCTCGAATACGGCGGCGTGAGTGATTGCGATATGGAAAAAGGCCAGGTGAGATGTGATGTAAACATCAGCGTGCGACCGGTTGGCCAATCTGAACTGGGTGAGAAGATTGAGATAAAGAACATGAACTCATTCAGCGGCGTGCGCCGTGCTGCGGCGTATGAAATAGAACGCCAGATGAGTGTGCTGCTCGAAGGCGGCGCGCTGGTCCAGGAAACCCGGCGTTGGAATGACGCAGCCGGCATTACCGATAGCATGCGCACAAAAGAAGACGCACACGATTACCGATATTTCCCGGACCCCGATCTCATGCCGCACACGCCCACAAAGGAATGGTTGGAGGAGGTCCGCGCTTCGGTGGTGGAACTGCCGATGGCGCGCAAGCGGCGCTTTATAGCCGATTACAAACTGCCTGCTGCTGACGCGGATGTGTTCATTGGCGACACCGCGCTCGGCGATTATTTTGAGAAAGCCGCTGCCGGGGCGAAACATCCAAAAGCAGTGGCCAACTGGGTGATGAACAATTTGCAGGCAATGCTCACGGAATCCGGTGGCACAGTGGCGGACATAAAATTTAAGCCAACGGCCATTGGCGAGCTGGTTGCGCTCGTCGAAGGCGGCCAAATTAACAACAGGATTGCGCAGGATGTGTTTGCGGAGATGTTCGAAAACGGCAAACCCCCGGCGGTGATTGTGGAAGAACAGGGCCTGTCTCAAGTCAGCGACTCCAGTGAATTGGAGGCGTACTGCAACGAAGCCATTGAGGCGAATCCCGGGCCTGCGGAAGATTTCCGGAATGGCAAGGAAGCCGCGCTGAATTTCCTGAAGGGGCAGGTAATGAAAGCCAGTTGCGGGAAAGCCAATCCGCAAATGGTTGGGGAATTTCTGAAGAAAATTTTGAGTTCGTGATTTTTTGCCACAGAGACACAGGTAAGGCGCGCCCTCCTATTCGCCTTCGCCAATAGAAATGTTTTCGAATATCCAGTCCATTTACTTCATCGGCATTTGCGGAACCGCAATGGCGTCGGTGGCTGCCGCCCTCAAGGAACGCGGCGTGCGCGTCACCGGTTCGGATGCGAATGTGTATCCGCCGATGTCCACATTCCTGTCCGAGCGCGGCATTGAGGTGCACGAAGGCTATTGCGAGGAAAATCTTTCCTGCGCGCCGGAGTTGGTGGTGATTGGCAACGCCATCAGCCGCGGTAATCCGGAGGCCGAGGCGGTGTTGGAGCGTAAGCTGCGCTATTGTTCCCTGCCGGAATTGTTGAAGGAAATGTTTATTCGCGGCAAACGCTCCATAGTAATTTCTGGCACGCATGGGAAAACTACGACCACCGCATTGCTCGCCTGGGTGTTTGAACACAGCGGCCTAAACCCAAGTTACCTCATTGGCGGGATTCCGAATAATTTTTCGCAGGGCGCACGCTTCACGGACAGTGAGTGGTTTCTTCTCGAAGGCGACGAATATGACACGGCGTTTTTCGATAAGCGCAGCAAGTTTGCGCATTATCTGCCGGAAGTTGCCGTGCTCAATAATCTTGAATTTGATCATGCGGATATCTTTGATGATCTCACACAAATTCAATCCAGTTTTCGCCACTTTATCAATCTCATTCCGCGCAACGGGCTGCTGATCGCAAACGGCGACGATGCAAATATTGCGACCTTGCTGGAAATGGACCATTGTCCGGTTCAGCGCTTCAGTTTGAGTGATGTGAATGGCCTGCGGTTTTCTGAAGAGGGCTCTCATTTTTCGCTCAACGAATCCAATTACACGCTGCCACTATTTGGTGAGTTGAATGTGCGCAACGCGCTTGCAGTGATCGCGGTGGCCCTGCACGCAGGAATGAGCGATGCGCAGATTCAATCGGCATTTAGCTCGTTCAAGGGCATCAAGCGGAGAATGGAAGTGCGCGCCGTGGCGCGGGGCGTCACTGTGATTGACGATTTCGCGCATCACCCCACGGCCATCCACGAAACCCTCAAGGCGGTGAAGGCGCGTTTTCCCGGCCGCCGCATTTGGGCGGTGTTCGAGCCGCGCAGCAACAGCACACGGCGCAGCGTTTTTCAAAATGAACTTGCCGCAGCGATTGCCGAAGCGGATTGCGTGGTGGTGGCGCAGGTGGCTCGGCTGGAACAAATCCCAGAGGCCGAACGCCTCGATCCCGGGCGATTGATGGCTGATGTAAAATCACACGGTGCGGAATCGGCGTACCTGCCGGATGTGGAAGCCATCGTAGACCACATCTCAAAGGAGGCAGCGGAAGGCGATGTGGTTTGCGTGCTGAGCAATGGCGGATTCGGTGGCATCCACGAAAAACTGCTGGAAGCACTCAGGGCCTAGCGGGATCCGATTTGGACTTCTGCTCCATGGCACTGAGTAAACGTTGTTTCAGCTTCGCATAAATTTCCACATTCACTTTTTCGAGGTGCTGTTTGGCTTTGTCGAATTGGTGGGTCTCGATGTTCACGATTGCCATTTGCAATTCAACCCAGTTGCGTTGGTCATTGGTGGTGGCGAGGGTAGCGGCGTGATTCCAGGCGGCCAGGGTTTTGTCACGGGGAATCGGTTTGAAATCCAGATAAGTATCAGCAAGGTCGGCCGCGATTTCAAAATTATCCGGATCCAGTCGCAGTGCCTCGGTGAGTTGTTTCAATGCCGCAAGGGTGACTTCCCGCGGCTTGCATTTCATGTGTGCGGACGCTTCTTTTTGAAACAACGAAAGTGCGATGGCATAATTGTGGCGATACAGTGGCTTGCGCGGTGCAAACCGGATGGCTTTTTGATAGGCTTCGAGCATTTCCCCCACGCGCGTGTGGCGGCCAGATTCCACGGCGAGCCTGCCGAGGTGGGTGGCGATGTTGTTGTGCACAGCGGCGTTGAAGGGGGCGATCTCAGCCGAGGTTTTGAATGCGCGTAATGCGCCTTGTTGATCATCGAGATGGGTTAGGAAACTACCGTATGCGGAGTGGGCCCGCGCGTTCTTGGGGTGTTTTTTCAGGAAGGCGAGATACAGTTTTCGCACGCGATCGAGACGCATGCGAATGCGTTGGGCAAGGCGTTCGCGCCGGATTGGATCCGTGCGGATGAGGGTGTTGTTTTCCTGAATCCATTGATAGACCTCGGTGAGGGCAGCATCGTCCGCATTGAAAATTGACTGCAATTCTGATTGCACAGAACGAGGGGTCGGAGGCGTTTTGTGCGCAATTGCCCGCTGGGGAGCTTTCGTTTTTTGGGGCGCGCCGGGAGGATCACTGCTCCATGCACATCCGGTTTCGCAATGAAGGGCAATGAAAAACACGGGCAACATTTTGGGGATCGTCGGCACGCCATGTTCATAGCATGTGCCCTGTGTGCTGGCAATAGGCGGAATGCTTTGGCAAACTGGGCGGATGAGCTTGGAAGATCACATCGGGGATGTGTGCCGCAAGGCGCGACTGCAGACGGACACCCCGGTGGAAATAGCAGCTTCAGCGGCGGGTTTGGCAGAGGCACAACTGCATGAGTGGGAAACGAACGGGGAAATTCAAGCGCACCTAGACGTGGCTGCGCTGGCCAAATGCCTAGGGCTGGATCCCGCCAAAGCGTTGCGGGTGGCAGAGGGGTGGGAGCCTCAAGCGGTGGACACTAGCCGTTGGAGCAAGCTCTGCTTGGTCACCACGGCGGAGGGATTTGAGGTGAACAGCTTTATAATTTGGAATGCGGATTCGCGCGTGGCGGCAATTTTTGATACGGGCTGGTATGCCGAAGACTTGTTTCGCATCGCGGATGAAAATGAGTTGGAAATGCAGCATTTGTTCATTACGCACATGCATGGGGATCATGTGGCGGCGATGGGCGATGTGCGCAAACGCTGGCCGGAAATCAAATTGCACACGAACAACAAAGGCGCGCCGGAAAAGAACAGGGTGGTGCTGGGCGAAGCGATCCCGGTGGGGGCATTTTCAGTCAGCGCGCGGCTTACGCCCGGGCATTCGGAGGACGGGGTGACCTATCTCGTCGAAGGCTGGCCTGACAATGCGCCCGCGGTTGCGGTGGTGGGGGATGCAATTTTTGCCGGTTCCATGGGCAAGGATTTCAAGACGCCGGAATTGGCGCAAGCCAAAGTTCGTGGCGAAATTTTGTCACTTTCGGAGGACACCCTGATTTGCCCCGGTCACGGCCCGCTCACTACTGTTGGCGAGGAACGAGCGAACAATCCTTTCTTTTAGATTGTCCCCGTGAATTACATTGACCGGCTTCCGGCTCATTGCTAGGTTGCGCGGCCCTAAATCGTATGCGACATACCATTTCCATCCTCACGGAAAACACCTTTGGCGTGCTCACGCGCGTGGCAGGGTTGTTCAGTGGGCGTGGTTATAATATTGATTCGCTCAACGTGGCACCCACGCATGACCCAAAAATTTCGCGCATGACGGTTGTGACTCGAGGCGATGACGCAACCGTCGAGCAAATCGTTCGCCAACTCAACAAGCTGGTGAATGTGCTGGAGGTGACGGATTTTCGCGATTACGAATATATCGACCGCGAATTGGTTTTGGTAAAAGTGAAAGTTGACGGCAAACAACGGTCCGAGGTGATGCAAATCACGGATATTTTTCGCACCAAAATCGTGGACGTCCAGCCTGCGAGCATGACAATTGAAGTGACAGGGAATGAGACAAAGGTGACAAAGTTCATTGAGTTGATGGGAAACTTTGGCGTTCTTGAGCTCACCCGCACGGGGAAAGTAGCGCTTTCCCGCCAGTAAAATTAACCGGAAAATTTAAAACATAATGCCAGCAAAAGTATACACGGACAAGGACGCGAATCTCAAGGATTTGAAGGGCAAAACACTCGCTGTGCTTGGATTCGGCAGTCAGGGCCACGCGCACGCACTTAATTTAAAGGAGAGTGGGCTGAAGGTCATCATCGGCCTTTACAAGGGGAGCAAATCACGCCGCGTGGCAAAGCAAAAAGGATTTGAGGTGTTTGACACCGGCGAGGCAGTGCGGCGCGCGGATGTGATCATGGTGGCCCTGCCGGATACAAAGCAATCGGCCTGCTACAAGAAAGACATAGAGCCAAACCTGGCCAAGGGCAAGGCGCTGTTGTTTTCGCATGGGTTTTCCATCCACTTCAAAACCATTGTGCCCCCAAAGAATGTGGACATCATCATGGTGGCGCCCAAGGGGCCGGGCCACATTGTGCGCCGGCAATTCCTGGAAGGGAAGGGTGTGCCCTCTTTGATCGCCGTTTACCAAAACCCCTCGCGCAAGGCAAAGAAAGTGGCGCTTGCCTGGGCCAAGGGCATCGGCGGCACGCGCGCGGGAGTATTGCAAACCACGTTTCAGGAGGAGACAGAAACCGACTTGTTCGGGGAACAGACGGTTCTTTGCGGCGGTGCAAGCGCGCTCATCCAGGCGGGCTACGAGGTGCTGGTAGAGGCTGGTTATCAGCC
>CAZJRV010000036.1:0-16144 GCA_964548235.1 uncultured Verrucomicrobiota bacterium | reverse complement strand
GTTCTCTCGGTGTCTCAGCAGTTTAAATTTCTACAACTGTTTTTTTTCGCCCAGCAAATCGGCAGCACTTGTCGTAACCCGATTCAGTTGCCAATTCCACAGCGTCTTGCAAATTCATCCCGACTTCGTGAGGGGCGTGGGCATCAGCTCCGAATGTGATTTGGATGTCGGCGGTGCAGGCGAGTTTTAGGAAATCCAAATTCGGATAAATCTCGGCGCGATCTTTGCGGAGGCCGGCGGTGTTTAGCTCAATGCAGGTATCGGTTGATTTGCAGGCGGCGATGAATTTGTTGTAGATGCCGGTGCAATCGCAGGTGGGGCGGTGGCCGAATTTCTTAGGGAGATCGGGGTGGCCGATGATTTCGAACAGTCCTGAGGCGGCAGCCTCGGTGAGGCGGGTGAAGTAGTCGGTCCACACCTCGAACACGCCGCGGTTTTCCCATTCGGCAAGGCGCTTGGGATTGTCGAAATCCCATTTGCCGGAAATGTAGTGGACCGAACCGATGAAATAGTCCCATTCAAAACGTTCGGCCATCGTGCGAATCCAGTCCTCGTGGCCCGGAATGTAATCCACCTCGAGCCCGAGCTTGATGGGCAGTTGCGGGATTTTTTTTTGCGCGAAATGCACCATCGCCACGTAATCGTCCAGCTCCTCGGCGAGCATTCGCCAGTCGTCTTGATCGTTGTTTTCCACCGGCGAATGGTCGCTGAAACCGATTTCCGGGAGCCCAATCTCCATTGCCCGCGCGGCGAATTCCACTGGTTCCCCCTTCGCGTGGCGGCAAAGCGGCGTGTGCATGTGATAATCAGCCGGCAACAACATTCGGGATAGCATAAGGATAGCAAGCGCTTTCGCCGAGAAATTATCGCTTCAGAAGAAACAGGGGGACAGTATCCTAATCCGCCATTGACAGTGTCCTGACTGGCCTCCATTCTAACAAAGCAAATCGCAAAGTTATTTGCCCCGCTCGACGGGGCTTTTTGTTTTATGGCAAATACAATTCTAATCGGCGCCCAATGGGGCGATGAAGGCAAAGGCAAGATCATTGACGTGCTCACCGAGCGCGCGGATTTGGTGGTGCGAAGTCAAGGCGGCGCAAACGCCGGTCACACGGTGCGCGTGGGTAAAAAGCAATACGTGCTGCACCTGATCCCCTCGGGAATCCTGCGCCCCCGCAAGCGCTGCATCATCGGCAACGGCGTGGTGATTGATCCGGTTTCGCTCGTGCGCGAATTGGATGGGTTGAAGCGCCACAAGGTAAACGTGAAAAACCGCCTTTTCATCAGCGACAAAGCGCACATCGTGATGCCGTACCATCGCGCGATCGAAGCGTGTGCGGAAAATTTGAAGGGCAAAAACAAAATCGGCACCACCTTGCGCGGCATCGGCCCGGCGTATGGCGACAAGATTGCCCGCACGGGTTTGCGCTTGGCGGACTTGGTGGACGGAAAGAAATTTGAAACTCGCCTGCGCGATCGCTTGCGCGATGCCAATCGCATCATCCGCGCGCTGGGCGGCAAGGGGTTGTCCTTCAAAAAAATCCACAATGATTATCGGAAAGCCGCGCGCCGGCTCGCACCCTTCGTGGCAAACACCACGCGGATGGTTCACGACGCGCTGGATGCCAAACAGGACATTCTTTTTGAAGGCGCGCAAGGCACGTACCTCGATATCGATCAGGGCACGTATCCCTTTGTGACTTCGTCCAACACCACTTCCGGAGGCGCGTGCACGGGCTCGGGGCTGCCGCCCAATCGGGTGGATCACGTGCTCGGCGTGCTCAAGGCGTACACCACGCGCGTGGGCGGCGGGCCGTTCCCCACGGAGGACGATTCCATCGGCGATATGCTGCACAATATGGGGCGTGAGTTTGGCGCGACCACGGGCCGACCGCGCCGGTGCGGATGGTTCGATGCCGTCGCCACGCGGCAGGCGGTGCAGGTGAATGGCATCGACCAACTCGCGATCACGAACATCGACGGCCTTGATAAGCTTCCCGAAATCAAAGTATGCACCGGCTACATGCTCGGCGGCAAAACACTCGACTACGTTCCCACCGACGCCGAGGATATTGAGCGCGTGAAACCCATTTACCAATCTTTCCCCGGCTGGCAATGTGACACCTCGGCGTTAACTGATTGGAAAAAACTACCGCCCAAGGCGCGCCGATATTTACAGGCGGTTTCAAAACTGATCGGCGCGAAAATTATTATCGCGTCCGTTGGCCCGGCACGAAGCCAAACCATGTTTTTGTGAGTGCTGGCACGTCCAAGTTGAGCGTCGAGGCGCAGGAGCTCTTGCCCCTGCACGTGGCGGTCATTATGGACGGCAATGGAAGATGGGCTCGCGAGCACGGATTGCCACGCGTAGAAGGGCACCGCCGCGGAGCGGAATCTGCCCGCGCCATCATCAAGGCCGCCGCTGCGGCTGGCGTGCGTTATTTGACGCTCTACACGTTTTCGATGGAGAACTGGAATCGGCCGAAGAGCGAGGTTGATGCGATTATGCGTTACCTTGTGCATTACCTGAAAAAGGAAGTGGGCGAGCTGAACCGCAACAATGTGCGCCTTGAAGCCATTGGCCAAATCCATCGTTTGCCCGAGGCGGTGCAGCGGCAGTTGGAAAAATCCCGTGCGGCGCTTGCCAAAAATTCGGGCCTCACTTTGGTGTTGGCGCTGAGTTATGGTTCGCGCGCGGAGATTGTCGATGCCACCCGCGCCATCGCCGAGAAAGCCCAGGCCGGAACGCTCGACCCCGCCGAGGTCAACGAGCATTTGTTTTCGAAACACCTTTACACTCATCACATCCCCGATCCCGATTTACTCATCCGAACCAGCGGCGAAATGCGTTTGAGCAATTTTCTGTTATGGCAACTGTCCTATTCCGAGATGGTTATCACGCCCACACTCTGGCCTGAATTTCGCAAATCCCAATTCCACGCCGCCCTCGAAGAATACGCCAAACGCCACCGGCGATTTGGGAAATTGTAAGCTAACATATAGCGTCAACTCGGGACGGCAATAACGCGCTCGACATCACTTGACTTCAATCCCTACCGTTCCCGCAAATGGCTGATGACGTGGAGGTAAAACTTTCCAAGGGGCAAACGTTTGTTCGCCGCTTGTGCAGCAGTCTGGTTCTTTACGGCGTGCTGATGGCCGGATTGTTCGCGCCGAACGACAAAGTGAAGCTGGCGGCCTTCGGGGGAATCATGGCGCTGCTTGGGGCGGTGGCGTTGGTGGAGTATTTCAACATGGCCCGCAAGCGGGAGTTGGCGCCTTTTGGCACGCTGGGCACGGCGGCGGGGGTGGGGCTGATTGGGCTGGTATTTTGGGCGCTGGCCATTCGCGGGGATGCGGCGCTGGCGGGGGAGGTGGAGATTACGTTTTTGATTTGCCTGATTCCGGTGTTGGGGATTTGCCAGTTGTGCGTGCCGGAGAATGAACGCGGGATGGCGGCGGTGGCGTCCACGTTGTTTGGGATTGTTTACGTGGCGGTGCTGTTGAATGTGCTGCAAAAGATTCGGTATTTTCCGGATCTTGATGGCGCGTGGTGGTTGCTGTATTTTATCGTCGTCAGCAAAATGAGCGACACGGGCGCATATTGCACGGGGTCGTTGATTGGCAAACACAAGATGATCCCGCGCGTGAGTCCGGGCAAAACTTGGGAGGGTTTTGTGGGCGGCATCGTGTTTTCCGTCGCATCAAGCTGGGCGTTCTTGCATTTCGCGGGCGGGCACTTTGTCGGCTTCACGCTGGCTCAGGCGTTGACGTTGGGGGCGTTGCTGGGCGTGGGTTCGGTGGCGGGCGATCTTGTGGAATCGTTGATGAAACGCGAGGCGGGTCTCAAGGATTCCGGCGGATTTTTCCCGGGTGTGGGCGGAGTGCTCGACTTGCTCGACAGCCTGCTGTTCAATGCGCCCCTGATGTATTTGTTTCTCAAGTACGGGTTGGCCCAATGAAAAACGTCGTTCTGTTAGGCAGCACCGGCTCCATCGGCACCAGCACTTGCAAGGTGGCGGAGGATTTGCCGGAGGACATTCGCCTCGTCGGTCTCGCCGCCGGGCGCAATGCGGCGTTGTTGCGTGAACAGGCAAACCAGTTTTCGCCCACTGCAATTTCCATCAACTGCCCGGACGCCGCCAAGGAATTGGCAAATGAATTCAACGGCAAACCGGAAGTGCATTATGGTGAGGAAGGTTTGCTGAAACTCGCCACGCTGCCGGAGGCGGACATTGTGCTCATCGCCATCGTGGGCACGACGGGTTTGCAACCGGCGTTAGCGGCCATTCGAGCGGGAAAAGACATCGCGGTGGCGTCCAAGGAAATTCTTGTGATGGCCGGCGAAATCGTCATGGCTGAGGCCCGCAAGCACGGCGTCAAAGTTTTGGCTGTGGATAGCGAACATTCAGCGATTTTCCAGTGCCTCGAAGGTAAGCCGCCGGAGAGTATTCGGCAGATTTGGCTTACTGCTTCTGGCGGGCCATTCCGCGAAAAGCCCGCCGATGAGTTTGCTGGCATCACCGTGGAACAGGCGCTCAATCATCCTTCATGGGAAATGGGCCGCAAAATTACCATCGATTCCGCCACGCTATTTAACAAGGGCCTTGAAATGATTGAGGCGCGTTGGCTCTTCGATATTGAAATGCCGCGCGTGCGTGTGGTGGTGCATCCGCAAAGCGTCATTCATTCGATGGTGGAATTTGTGGATGGCTCGATGCTTTCGCAGCTTTCCACGCCGGACATGTGTTTGCCCATTCAATACGCGCTCACTTATCCCGCGCGCGCCGCCAGCGATCGTGTGCAAACCAGCCTCGCGGAGATTGGCCGATTGGATTTCGAGGAGCCGGACACCGATCGCTTCCCAGCGCTAAACCTCGCCCGTCGCGCCGGCGAAACAGGGGGCACACTGCCGGCCGTACTCAACGCCGCCAATGAGGTTGCCGTGGACGGCTTTTGCGCCGGTGAAATTTCATTCCCCGAAATCACTGCCACCGTCGCTCGCGCGATGGACGCCCACGAGTTGGTGGTTCAACCCACACTGGAGGAAATCCTAGCCGCCGATAACTGGGCCCGCGAGGCGGCGTTGGCACCGGCGTGATTGCGGATTGCGCGAGTGCTCAAAAGCTGCTACGTTCCCGCCCCTTGATTTCGTTTTGAACTCAAAATATGGCTGAAATTTTAAACATCCTGTACGTCATTGGCGTGGTTTTCCTGCTCTTCGGGGCGGCAATTTTTGTGCATGAATTCGGCCATTTCTGGGTCGCACTCAAACGCGGTTTGGTGGTGGAGGAATTCGCCATCGGCTTCGGCCCCATTATTTGGAGCAAAGAACACGAGGGGATTCTGTATTCCATCCGCGCCATTCCCGCGGGCGGGTTTGTGAAGCTGCCGCAAATGCTCACCAGCGAGGCCATTGAGGGGACAGCGGATTCGGTGGAGGGCAAAGACAGCGAGGGTAAAAAAAGTGAAGGCGATGAAAATAAGGAAGAACCGTCCGAGCCTTTGCCGCCGGTTTCGCCGTTGTCAAAAATTCTTGTGGCATTCGCCGGGCCGCTGATGAATGTGGTGTTCGCCATTGTCATCGCGGTGTTGCTTTGGCAGATCGGATTGCCCCGCCAGGTCAATGAGCCGGTGATCGGCTATGTGGCGGAACACTCGGAGGAATACAAAATCGGCGTGCGTCCGGGTGACCGGATTGTTGCTATAAATGACAAGCCGGTGGAAGCGTGGCAGGATGTAATTTATTCTGTGCTCGATAGCACCGGCTCCACGGTGAGATTGGATATTAGGCGGGGCGACGAGACGCACACGCTGGATGTTCCCGCCGGGACGTGGGATGGCGGCATCCGCCGTTTGCGGTTGGACAATCATGATGCAATGGTGGTCGCCGAACTGGGCAAAGCCAAACAGGCCGGTATTTTTGCGGAGAGCAATCTCAAGCCGGACGACCGCATTCTCAAGGTGGGCGATCAAAGGGTTTATAGTCAGTATCATTTTCTCGACCTTGCGTTGACCGCGCCCGCCACTCGAAAATCAATCACCGTGGAGCGCGACGACAAGGAAGTGAAAGTGCCCTTTGCCGCCCCGGGGAAACCGCGCGTTTCCGTGGGGGCAATCCCCGAGCCGGAGCACGGCACGTGGGATTTGTTGTTGAGCAAAATTGGCTGGGATCTTGAGCCCCTACAATCCACGCCCGCGATGGACGCGGATATGTGGCCGGGCGATATCATCCACAGTGCCAATGGCGAACGGGTCACCAGCGTCAGCCAGTTCATCGGCATCATCCGTGCCAACGGCGATGAAGAGATGACCCTTGAAACCGAACGCACACAGAAAGTGCTGAAGCGGGTTGTGCCTTCCGAAAACTTTTTTGAACTGGGCGAAAAACACAAAGTACTCACGGGCGACAAAGTGCGGATCACGGCCGCCACGGTGCCGGAAGGGTTGGAAATAGGCGTGAACTATTTCGCGCGCGTTGAGGGCGCCAATATCCTTCTTCACAAAACTGCAAGGAATGCCGCCAGCGGAGACAGGGTGGTGTCCTTTAACAGTGCAGGCAGCGAGGTGCATTTATTTGCCGATTCTGAATCCAACGAAAACCGCAC
Organism: uncultured Verrucomicrobiota bacterium; assembly: GCA_964548235.1. GTDB lineage: Bacteria > Verrucomicrobiota > Verrucomicrobiia > Limisphaerales > UBA1100 > JACNJL01. The sequence continues at coordinate 9,536 of CAZJRV010000036.1, read as the reverse complement.
AGTGAAAATCACTCCGCGCGACAGTCGCCTGGGCATTGTGCTGGCGCAGCCCATTGGTTTGGTGTTCAAGCCCGAGCCCATTCGTTATGTGGAGCAACGCCCCGGCCCCACGCCGATGGCGCAGATTGCTGATGTGCTCAACAAGGTGGCAATTACCTTCAAGGCGCTCGGTCGCGGCAATGAATCGGGCGTGGGAGCCAAGGACTTGAGCGGGCCGATTGGCATTTTTGGGATGCTCTCCATTCAGGTGAACGCCGACCTTCGCCTTGCTTTGAGTTTTTTGGTTTTGCTGAACATCAATCTTGCGATTCTTAATTTATTGCCCGTGCCAGTGCTGGATGGCGGGCATATTCTGTTGTCGCTTGTGGAATGGGTGCGCAAGAAGCCCGTGAGCGTGCGCGTGCAGGAATATGCCACCACGGTGTTTGCAGTTTTGCTGCTGGGATTTTTCCTGTTTGTCACCTTGGCCGATGTGAAGCGTGTGCCGTTGCTGCACGATATTTTTAATCGGGACACGCAGATCGAACAGTCTACCCCCGGCAAGTAAATGAACTACTGCGCTTCAGGGTATCGCTACGCGCGCCGGGAAACGCGTCCAGTGGTCATTGGGGAAGTGGTGGTTGGTGGTGGCGAGCCAATTGTTCAACAATCGATGATCACCTGCAGCACGCTGGACACCGATGCGTGCGTGGAACAGTCGATGGCCTTGGCGGATGTCGGCTGCCAAATCATTCGCATCACGGCGCAAACCAAAAAGTATGCGGCCAACCTCGAATCCATCGTGGCCGGCATTCGCGCGCGGGGGTCGAACGTGCCGGTGGTGGCCGATATTCATTTCAAGCCGGATGCCGCATTGGAGGCGGTGAAGTGGTGTGAGATGGTTCGCGTGAATCCGGGCAACTACGCGGACTCCAAGAAGTTTGTCACGCGCGAGTACACGGACGAACAATACGCGGCGGAACTCGCGCGCATTGAGGAGCAGTTTGCGCCGTTGGTGGAGGAATGCAAATCCCGCGGACGGGCGTTGCGGATTGGCACAAACCACGGTTCATTGAGCGATCGCATTATGAATCGCTTCGGCGATACGCCGATGGGAATGGTGGAAAGCGCGCTGGAATTTGCTCGCATTGCGCGTGCCCGGAATTTTCACAATTTCAAATTCTCGATGAAATCGAGCAACCCCAAGGTGATGATCGAATGTTATCGGTTGCTCGCAGCACGATTGGCGCAACTGGGGTCGGACTGGAATTATCCCCTGCACCTTGGGGTCACAGAGGCGGGGGAGGGCGAAGATGGTCGCATCAAGAGCGCGATCGGCATCGGATCCCTTTTGTGCGATGGATTGGGGGATACTATTCGAGTTTCACTCACCGAAGATTCACCCAATGAAATTGCGGTGTGCAATGATCTGATTTCACAAATTCCGGAGTTGGTTTGCAGCGGGGAGGAGGCATCCGGTATTCCAGTTTCGTTTGATCCCTTTGATTTTAACCGCCGCCTCACTCCGGAAATTGAATTGGCAGGAGACGAGAAATGCGGAGGCGAGCAAACCATCCGGGTGGTGGTCACAGAGGCTGCCTGGGGCAAACTTGCTCAGCGCATAAAACCCGGAGCCGATGTTCGGCCTGAGGCAGTATATGAGGAACTCAACGTGATGGAAGTTGATCCACGCGAGGATTTTAGCGTGAACTGCGAGACTCAACTCATCAGCGTTCGCGATGGCGTGGAGATGCCAGTGATCGCCGCGTTTCGTTTGTTGGCAGGAAAATTGCAATTGATGGGGGCATGTAATCCGATTTTATTGAAGGATTGCTTGAATTTTGGGGAATCTCCGCTCAAGCCCAACATAGCACTTCTGCGCGCTTCAGTGGGGATTGGCTCACTGCTGTGTGACGGCATTGGAGACGCCATTCTTGTGCGGGGCGAAAGCCGTGCGGGACAATCATTGCGGCTAGCTTTTAATATATTGCAGGCAGCGGGGTGCCGTTCATTCAAAACGGATTATGTAGCATGCCCGAGTTGTGGGCGGACCTTGTTTGACTTGCAGGAGGTGACCGCCCGTATCAAGGCCCGCACGGAGCATCTCAAGGGCGTGAAGATCGCGATCATGGGTTGCATCGTCAATGGCCCCGGCGAAATGGCGGATGCGGATTTTGGTTATGTGGGCGGCGCTCCGGGGAAAATCAACCTGTATGTCGGCCGCGAGCCGGTGCGTTTTAATATTCCCGAGGCGGAAGCGGTTGAAAGCCTCGTGAATCTCATCCGGGAACACAATAAATGGGTGGATGCACCGGCCCCAATCAACGGTTAGTCTTTCAATGCGTTGTCTCGTCCCTTGGGGATTTTGCCAAGGTTTTGCTGGATAAAATTTCCGAGAAATTGACGCGCAGCTTGGGCTTGCGATCGGGTGGGCTTGAGTTGGGTGACAGTTTCCCAATTTAGAATGGCGAGGTGTTCCAGAAGATCACGCGTGCCGTCGTTGAGCCGTGTTTCATCTAGTGAAGGGGCGAGGCCAAGCTCATTGAGCAGCTTGATTTCCAACGCATACACAAAGGCGGGTCGCGTGGAGTGGGTGTCCAGATGAGTGAGGAGCGTGGAGAAAATCGCATGGATGCCCGGCAAGGGATTTTCCGGTTCAGTGGATCGCTCAATAAACCTCGTGGCATAGGCGAGTAATTGCAGACGTGGAATGTCGTTTCGCAAACTGGCGTGGGATTTGGCGATATTCACTTCGCGCAAAATATGCAGATTCGATTGTCGGCTGCGTCGAAATGAAAATTCACCCTCGAAAAATAAATCCAGCTGTCCGCGAAATGCACTTTTTGCCCGGCGCGCCCCCTTGGCCACAGTGTCAATACGGCCTTGGCCGGGGGAAAGCCATTGGACTATCAGGCTCGTCTCTGTCAGGGGCCGAACGCGCAGAATGATGCCTTCGGTAATTTCATCCATAGGCCAGAGAATCCAGTGGAAAACGGCGCGATAGTTGAAGCAACAAACGGTTTTCTTTGCGTTTCATTTTGGTGCGGGCGGCAGGAGTGGTGTCATCGTATCCGTTCAGATGCAACACACCATGGATGATGTACCGTGCCAGTTCACGGCCCAGGGTGGCGCGATATTGCCGGGCATGATCGCTGGCCACGGCGGGACAAATGACCAATTCACCGTGAAGAACTGCGGGTGTCCGGTAATGAAAAGTAATGATGTCTGTCGGGCCCTCGTGATTGAGGTGTTCTTTATTGAGTTTCGCCATGCGGTTTTTTCCCACGAAAACAATGGATAGTTCATAGGCCGGTTTGTCCAGCAATTCTTCCATCAAAAGCACTACCGCTTTGCGGACCTCGCGGGAGGCTACGCGATGAAGGCGCTGTCGATTGCAAACGCTGAGGTGTTTCATCCCTCCCGACGGGTTTCGTAGGCTTCGATAATTTTTTGAACGAGCGGATGACGTACCACATCCTGTTTGCCAAAATGAATGGTGGCGATGCCTTTTGTTTCGGCAAGTGCTGACAGGGCCTCCAGTAGTCCCGATTGTTTGGACATGGGCAGATCCACCTGGGTGGGATCACCAGTCACCACCGCCTTGGAGTGGTAACCGAGTCGCGTTAGGAACATGAACATCTGCTCGTTGGTGGTGTTTTGCGCTTCATCAAGAATAACGAAGGCGTTGTTCAATGTGCGGCCGCGCATGTAGGCGAGCGGGGCAATTTCTATGGTTTCGCGTTCCATGTGCTTTTGCACTTCCTCCGTGGGCATCATATCGGTGAGCGCATCGTGCAGTGGACGAAGGTAGGGGCTGAGTTTTTCGCGCAGGTCACCCGGTAAAAACCCAAGGGCTTCGCCTGCCTCCACAGCAGGGCGAGTGAGGATGATGCGCGAAACATCGCCGCAATGCAGCGCGCTGACCGCCATGGCCATGGCAAGATAGGTTTTTCCAGTGCCGGCGGGGCCCAAGCCAAATGTGATGTCATGCGCAGCAATGGCCTGCAAATATTGTTTTTGCCCGATAGTCTTTGGCATTACCAGCGGCTTGCGCGGCGAGGTGGTGATGCTTTGGTCATTGAGGCTCTTGAGCGCGTCCGTTCCGTTTTCCTTCACGGTCTCAATAGCCTTCAGTAGTTCCCGCTGGCGGGGGCGTTGGCCGTTATTCAATTGAACGCGCAGAGACTCAAACACATTGCTGGCGCATTCAATGGCATCCTCTTCGCCCTCGAGCTTGATCCAGCCATCGCGTGCGGTGGCGTTCACACCAAGTTGTTCTTTGAGGAGCTTGAGATTTTGCGGGTCATTATCAAACAGTTGCTGGGCTTGGCGGGCACTGTCAAAGTTTAGAGTTTTGCTGGGCATATTAGTTTTGGGAAAGCGCGCTGCGGAGCTTGGCCGCAGTCTCGGCGATGGCTTCGGGAATGATGGCGGTTTGGCCGAGAACAGGCATGAAATTGGTATCGCCTTCCCAACGGGGCACCACGTGCAAATGCAGATGTTCCCGGATGCCGGCCCCGGCGGATTGCCCGAGGTTGAGGCCGATGTTGAATCCAGTGGGATTCATCGTTTCGCGCAAGGCTATCTTGCATTGGCGGCAGAGTTGCATTAGCTCGAGCAGTTCATTTTCGGCAAGGTCGGTCAAGTCGGGCACTTCGCGATAAGGCACAATCAAAAGATGGCCGGCGTTGTATGGATAATTATTCATGACGGCAAAACAGGTTTTGCCGCGAGAGATCACGTAATTCGCCTCGTCATCGTTCGATTGCGCAATGGTGGTGAAAATGGAGCAGTCGTCATTGGGGCTCTCGGGACGTTTGGGGTCGAGAATGTAATTAATGCGCCAGGGCGCGTGCAGTGCTTCCATTGGGATAAACCTAGGCGGGGCGGGGCGGGTTGTCAAAGGGAACGCTCATGGGTTGAGCAAGGCGTTGAGCTTTACTTGGGTTCGGTCAAACGTGCCCCGGATTTCCCCCATCAAACCGCTTGCCTGATCGAGATTGCCGGCTTTTGCGGTTTCCTCAAGGCGTGAGAACGCATCCGCCAGTTGCCGTGCGCCAAGGTTTGCGCTGCTGCCTTTTAGTTGATGGGCAATACTCGCCACCGTGTCGACATCCGGTTCGGATTCGAGGGATTCAATTTGTCGGCTCGTTTCAGTGAGGTAAAGAGAAACGATTTCGCGCAACATATCGTCTTGCCCGTTTACGCGCAGTTGGTCCAGTTGTTTTTCGTCTAGTAGGAGCGTGTCACCCACGTTTCCCTTGCCGGGCTCGAGGCCGAGGGATTTGTTCAGCGCACGCTGCAAATCCTGCAGCTGCACCGGTTTGGAAATAAAATCATCCATGCCCGCTGCAAGGCAGGCGGCGCGGTCGTCTTCCGCGGTGTTGGCCGTCATGGCGATGATGTAAATTGGTTGTTGGTTGGAGTCGGTCTGTTCGCGCTCGCGTACGCGGCGGGTGGCCTCGAGGCCATCCACGTTGGGCATTTGGCAATCCATGAGCACAATGTCAAACCCATCGAGTGGGGTGTCAATGACAGCTTGCCCGTCGTCGCGCAGCTCCACTTGATGCCCCAGTTTATTCAGTTGTAGGGTGGCTACGCGTTGATTGATGGGATTATCCTCGGCCACCAAAACACGCAGAGAACGGTGGTTGGCGCTATCCGTATTTTGGGTGGATTTTTTTGGGGCGTGTTGTTTGCCGGTGAGGGCATTGAGGAGTACCTGGCGCAATCGGCCACGACGAAGGGGTTTGAGTAGTGTGCCGGCAATTCCCAGGGTGCGAAGCAAGCCCGGATCCACCTTGTGCCGCCGCGAGGTGATCAGAACAATCTTGGCATTGCGCTGAGATTCATCCGATTGGATTTCTTGGATAAGGTCTAGGCAATCCTCATCATCGAGCGTGAGGTCCGCAAGGATCAGGTCGAATGGGGTTTTTTCATTGAGACGTTGCCGGGCACCTTCCCCGGTGGAAGCAGTCGTGATGTTCAGCTTCCATTCGTTGGCAAATTGGGTGATTTCCTCGCGGGCAAAATCATTGGGCACCACCACCAGCAAGCGGCAACCTTCCAGCTCTTCGCCGGGTGGGAAGGTTTCGGGACGGGCCCGTTCCAATTGCACTGTGAAGTGAAAGGTGGAGCCTTCGCCGGGGGTGCTGTCGAGCCACATGCGGCCGCCCATCATCTCGGTAAGTTGGCGTGAAATCGAAAGGCCAAGGCCCGTCCCGCCGAAGCGCCGGCTCGATGAATCGTCCGCTTGGCGAAAGGCGTCGAATATTTTTTCCTGCTCATCAAGCGCAATTCCAAGGCCGGTGTCGCGCACGCTGAATTGAAGCTCCAGACCCGTGTCGGTATCGGCAAGCCGGCTGACTATGGCCTGAACCTCGCCTTGCTCGGTGAATTTCACGGCATTGCTGATGAGGTTGAGCAGCACCTGTCGAAGTCGGCCGGCATCACCGCGATATCGGCCTTCGCAATCGAGGGGTACGTGGGCATTGAGTTCAATTTCATTGGCCTCGGCACGCAGGGCGTGAAGTTCAACGGCTTCTTCCAATACACGGCGAAGGGAGAATTCTGCCTTTTCAAGCTCCAGGCGACCCGCCTCAATTTTGGAAAGATCAAGAATATCATTGAGAATATCCAGCAACGCATCAGCGCTTGTGCGGACGGTTTGGGCGTATTCCCTTTGGTCTTCCGAAAGCTCGGAGGAAAGGAGCAAATCGATCATGCCGATGATGCCATTCATCGGGGTTCGAATTTCGTGGCTCATCACAGCGAGGAATTGGGCTTTCATGCGTGCTGCCTCTAGGGCGAGGTCCCTTGCTCGCGCGCTTTCTTCCTCGGCGAGTTTCAGGGCGGTGATGTCTCGAGAAATGCCGATGATGCCGGTGACCATGCCGGAGCGGTTTCGGAAGGGCACCTTGGTGACCGAAGCCCAGACGGGCCGACCATCCGGGCCGGTTTGTTCCTCCACTTTATTTACCACGGATTTGCTCGTGAGAATCACACGCTGTTCGTCTTCATGGAATTCGCGGGCTTGGTCTTCCGGGTGAAAATCATAATCAGTTTTGCCAAGAATTTGATCTGCTGATTCCAGGTTCAATCGGCGGGCAAGGGCGGCACTGCCCTTGATGAAACGCGATTCAGTGTCCTTGATGTAAATCCGATCCGGTACATTATCGAGCAGCGCATTGAGCAGGTCGCGTTCATAGGCGAGTTGCTCTTCGATGCGATGGCGCTCGGTGACATCCCAGAACATGCACTGCAGGCCGGTGACTTCGCCTCCCTCATTGTGGAGAGGGGTCTTGATGACCTCCACGTGAAGTTCTGTCCCATCCGGTTGCATGTGAACCTCGGTGGTGGCGTAGCTTTTGTCGCCCTCCATTACGCGCAGGTCATCATGCCGGTATTTTTCCGCCTGATCTTTCGGGAACAAATCGAAATCGGTCTTGCCAATAATTTCCTCAAAAGGGCGGCCATTGAGTTTGCAGAATCGTTGATTGGCAAATGTGAACCGTCCTTCGCGGTCTTTGCGAAGGATGTTTTGCGGGATGATTTCCACCAGCGAATGATAAAGCAACTCCGAGGCCCGCAGGGCTTGTTCGACTTTTTTTTGCTCGGTGATGTCGACCACGGTGCCCTCAAAGTAAAGTAGATCGCCCGCTTTATTGCGTACGGAACGGACATTCTCAGAAATCCAAATCATTTCCCCGTCCTGCCTACGTACCGGTGATTGAAAATCATGGATGACCCCGTGTTCCTTGATGAGGCGTACAAACTCCACTCGTCGATTGGGGTCAAGGTAGAGTTGTCCGGAAATATCGCTCAAGTTGGCCATCAACATTTCCGGCGATTCAAACCCGTAAATTTTTGCCAGCATCGGATTGGCGGAGATGAAGCAGCCCTCTTCAGTGGATTGAAAAATACCTTCCTGAACATTTTCAAAAATGCTGCGGTACTTCTCCTCCGCCATTTCCACTCCCAATTCCTGAATCAACAACTCGGCATTTTCGGATTGCAGAGAGGCCAATCGTTGGCGCAAGCTCAACTGCTCTGCTGCCTGATGGGCGACCAATTGAAGATGGTGGAGCTGGCCTCCGGAAAGTTTCCGCGGCTCCGCTCCTGCCACCGCGAGGGTGCCCACGGCATGGCCTTGGATACGGATGGGGATGCCCGCGTAATCACCCGAATCGCTTTCAGGTAAAATGAATGGTTCTTCATCCATGATCGCTTGAGCGCAGGGAGAATTGCCGCGGGGGATATCCTCCCGGGTACAGCCCCAACACGCGATGTGGCGTACCGTTTCCTTGTCCACCATCGCGATCCATGCCATTGGAGTGCCCGCGATCTCGGCGGCCAATTCCGTTAATTCAATCCAAGCCGGTTCGGGCTGATTTGCTTGTGCAAAATCCAGCCCGCGCAACAACTTGAGTCGTGCGCCTTCGTCCTCGGGAATGGGAAATGGATTTGAATCGGCCACCGGTGGTGTCCCAGCTTTACACCGGCTCCTCATCAAGGCAAGCGCGGACTTGGCAAAGAGCCTGTGGATAACTTGATTCGGTGCGTGATTGACTTATTCTGCCGACATTTCTATCTTAACTCACGTGCCGTTGGCACCAAGGAGGAGTTATGAAGATCAAAAAAATCATTACCGGCTTGATGGCTGGATTTATTATCATCACCCAAACCGGTTGTCTGGCATTGGGCGTGGCGGCTGCAGCGGGTGTTGGTGCGGGCTATGCGTACCACAATAAAGGCGATCTGGAAGTGACCTCCACCAAATCTTTGGATGAGGTGTTCGCAGCCGTGGAACAGACCTGCACCGAAATGAATTTCACAGGCATGGAGAGTGAAAAAAAAGATGCTTTTTTCGCGCATGTCAAGGCCAAGAGCCATCATGGCCCGGTGACCTTCAAGATTGAGAGTGAGGCGCCCGGCAAAACCGCGCTCTCCATCCGGGTGGGTAGTTTTGGGGATCCGGCCTACTCCGACATCATTTACGCGAAACTGAAGACCAAGATTTAACCGGATTGCCCACAAAGGTAATCCAAGTACTCAGCAAGCCGCGCTTTCATTTCCGTGCGCGTCACAATTGAATCGATCAATCCGCGTTCCATCAAAAACTCTGCTGTCTGGAATCCCTCGGGCAATTCGCTTTGTGTGGTGTCCTTGATCACGCGGGGCCCGGCAAACCCGATCATCGCTTTGGGTTCGGAAATGATCAGGTCTCCCAAGCTGGCGTAGCTGGCCATCACGCCTGCGGTTGTGGGATGCGTCAGCACGCTGATGTAGGGCAATTTCTGCCGACCATGATATGCGATGGCTGCACTGGTCTTGGCAAGTTGCATTAGGCTGAACATTCCCTCGTACATCCGCGCGCCGCCGCTGCTGGAAATGATAATTGCGGGCAAGTTTCGTTCCGTGGCGCATTCCACGATGCGGGTAATTTTTTCGCCCACGACTGAGCCCATGGAGCCCCCGAGGAAATTGAAATCCATCACTGCCATGCCCACTTTGTGACTCCCAATCCGGCCAATGCCGGAGATGACGGCATCCTTCAG
>CAZJRV010000035.1:0-16179 GCA_964548235.1 uncultured Verrucomicrobiota bacterium | reverse complement strand
GCGACAGCCTCGGGGCGATGCTCGAGGCTGTACTGGATGCTTTCGGTGAGCAAAACGCTAATGACTTTGCGTTCGTCGGCGGGAATGCGTTTGTGGATCACATTGCCGCCGAGCGGCATCGGAAGGCCATCGTTTTCCTCGCCCCACCACACGCCGAAATCTTGGCAGCAAACGAGCCCCTCGTTTTCGTAAGTGAGCTGGCCTTCGTGGATGATGAGGCCGACGTCCGCTGTGCCGGCGTTGACGGTTTGGAAAATTTCATCGAAAGGCACGATGATGTAATCGATTTCGGTTTTCGATTTTCCCAGCCAAAGCTGCAACGCGAGGAAGGCGCTTGTCATCTCGCCGGGGATGGCGATTTTTTTGCGGGCGATGTCCGTGCGCGGGATTTTTTCCTTGGCAACCAGCATCGGCCCGTAGCCATCGCCCATGCTCGCGCCGCTGGGGAGCAGGGCGTAATCGACGCACACGGAAGGATAAGCGTGGATGCTGATGGCGGTGATATCCAGCTCGCCGCGCGTGGCGCGTTCATTGAGGGTTTGGATGTCCTGCAGGATATGCTCGAACTCGTACCCGCGCGGGTCAATGAGCCCCTCGGCGAGGGCGTAAAACATAAAGGCATCGTCCGGGTCCGGCGAATGGCCAAGCGTCAACTTCGTCATCGCCGCCAATGTGGCGGAATGCCTGCGGTCTGTCGATGCGATTGATGAGATTTGGCTGGCAATCCGGCGGGGCTCTGGCACTCTCGCGCCCCTTAAACCTCGGCTATGCGCGATTATTTCATCAGGCGATTTCTGCTGATCCCCCCCACGCTTTTGGGAATTTCCTTTGTTATTTTTCTGGTCACTCGTGCTGCGCCGGGAGGGCCGATTGAACAGGCGATGATGCAGATGCAGCAAATGAGCGAGGAAGGCGGCAGTGGCGATCAGGCAGGGACGGGCCTCTTGGATGAGGAACAGAAGAAAGATTTGGAGCGATACTATGGTTTGGATAAACCGGTGGTGCAATCGTACTTCATTTGGCTGGGACTGGCGTCGCGTGAGAAATCGCACAAAGAAGTGGAGTTTGAGCCCGGGGAAATGAAGGGCAGCGTGCGTGTGCGTCTCGTGGAGGGCGAGCCCAAGAAGAAACGGATGCGCCTGGAACGGGATAAGACGGATCAAGTCGTGTTTACTAATGTGGACGAGTTCCCCGGCAATTGGACGTGGCGCCGACTCGAGCCTAAGCCAAATGCGAAGGAAGGCTCGTTGAGAGTGGAGGTGTTTAGCGAGGAATTTTCCGGACTGGTGCAAGGGGATCTTGGGCGATCGTTTCGTTATGGCAAGCCGGTGGAGCAGGTGATTTGGGAGCGCTTGCCGGTGTCTACCTATTTTGGATTTATGACGATGCTCATCGTGTACGCCGTGTGCCTGCCGTTGGGTTTTTATAAAGCCATCAAGCACAATAGCTGGTTCGATAACACCACTTCGGTACTCATCTTTATGGGCTACGCGATTCCCGGCTATGTATTAGGGTTCCTGTTGATTTTATTTTGCGCGGTGAATAACGAATGGTTTCCCACTTCGGGTTTCACCAGCATTGGGTTTGATGAAATGGCCACGGGCGAAAAAATAAAGGACGTGTTGCATCATTCCGTGTTGCCGTTATGCGCGTACCTCGTGGGCGGGTTTGCGTTTGTCACGATGCTGATGAAAAATCATTTAATGGATAATCTCGCCGCTGATTATATGCGCACGGCACTTTCCAAGGGCGTGGCGTATCGCGATGCTGTGCGGCGGCACGCGCTGCGCAATTCAATGATTCCGATCGCCACCAATCTTGGCCATCAAGTGATGCTGTTTGTGACCGGTTCATTTCTGATCGAAAAAATCTTCGACATCAACGGCTTCGGGTTATTGGGGTTCAATGCGATTATTGACCGCGATTTTCCGGTGGTGATGGGCGTGTTGATGCTCTCGGCATTTCTGATGTTGTTGGGCAATATCATCTCCGATTTCCTGATGGCAATGGTCGATCCCCGGGTGCGATTCAAATAAAATATGCACTGGAAACTCAATCCCATCACCGCGCGAAAGCTCAAACGCTTTCGGTCTATTCGGCGTGGTTATTGGTCGTTCTTGTTGCTGGGGGGGGCTTTGTTGGTTTCGTTGTTAGGCGAATTGCTGGTGAACGATCAGGCGTTAGTGGTGCGGCACGAAGGCAGATGGTATTTTCCGGCGGTGGCGGATACGTATCCGATCAAGTGGGTTTACACGCCGAAACAGCCGCGCACCGGGCAGTTTTTTGGAGAGGAAAAAGATGTCGATGGCCAGCCGTATGCCGGGTTAGTCAATTACCGGCAGCTCAAAAAAACCTGGGAGCAGCGCGAAGCGCAAAGTTGGGTGGTGATGCCTCTCATCCCGCACGGGCCGCACGGCAATACGTTCGGCGAAGGGGTCAAAAAACTTTCCGCGCCCAGTCGCGAGCATCGGCATTACCTCGGCACCGATGGTGCGGGGCGCGACATAGCCGCGCGAATGTTTTATGGCTTTCGCATCGTGATGCTGTTTGCGTTGGGATTCACGGTGATGGTGTTTCTCATCGGATCCGCGTTGGGTTGTTTGATGGGTTACTTTGGCGGTAAAGTGGATTTGCTCGGGGTGCGCCTGGTGGAAATTTGGGCAAATATTCCGTTTCTTTATATGGTGATGATCATGGTCAGCGTGGTGCCCAGCAAAGTTGGAATGATGGCGCGCGTGTTGTTGTTGCTGCTCATTATGGTGCTCTTTAGCTGGACGAGTATGACGTACTATATGCGTGCCGCGACGTATAAAGAAAAGGCGCGTGATTATGTTGCCGCCGCGCAATTACTCGGCGCGGGGCCGTTTCGGATTGTGTTCACACACTTATTGCCTAACACCATTTCCACGCTCGTGACGTTTCTTCCGTTCACCGTGGCGGTGGCCATTTCCTCGGTCACAGCATTGGATTTTCTGAATTTTGGCCTGCCCGAAGGCACACCCAGTTGGGGGCATCAATTGCGATTGGGGCAGGAATATATCCGCGAAAAACCATGGATCATCGGTTCGGCATTGACGGCGATTTTTCTGGTGCTGACAATGGTCACCTTCATCGGCGAGGCGGTACGCGAAGCCTTTGATCCCAAGAAATTTTCAACTTACGAATAATAAAATTATGAAAACACAAATCAAACTATTCTCAACCGTGTTTGTGGCGATGGCCCTATTAGCTGGATGCGGCAAGAAAAAAGCACCCAACGGCCCCAAGGACGGCAGTTCCAAAGGCGGAACGCCGGCCAAGCTGGCCAAGGTGGAGCTGGATTCAGTGGAAGAGGTGGAGGCCTTTTACAAGGCCGACACGAATTTTTTTCGCATTAAAACCACCGGTGATATTCCCACAGACTTGAAGTGGGAGGATGGCAGCAACGAAAAGGTGTTCGCTTCACCCAAAGCCAAGCGCGGCGGCACTTTGAATGCCTATACCGGCGACTGGCCGCGCACGTTGCGGTTTGTCGGGCCCGATGCCAGCGGTTCATTTCGACAGTACATCCTCGATTCCAATGCGTTGACTCTTGTGGAATCCCATCCGCAATCCGATGGCTATTATCCTTCCATCGCCAAGCGCTGGGCGGTGGGTGCGGATAAGAGAACAGTCTATTTTGAGTTGGATCCCGATGCGCGATATTCAGATGGTGAGCCAATTCGGGTGACGGATTTTTTCTTCCACTTTTATTTCATGCGTAGCAAGCACATCAGGGCACCGTGGTACAATGATTATTACGACAACAAGAAGTTCAAGAATATCACGCTCTATGATTCACGCACATTGTCTATCACCTATTATAAGGCCAAACCCGATGTGGTGGAAAAGGTAAGCATTCGTCCGGTGCCAGAGCATCATTATGAGGAAATTGATGAAGATTTCCTGAAGGATTACCAATGGGAGTTTGAACCCACCGCCGGCCCCTACGAGGTGCTTGAGGAAAACGTAAACGATGGCGTGGCCATCACGCTCACCCGGGTGCCCAATTGGTGGGCAGACAAAAAGCGGTTTCACAAAAACCGTTACAATCCGGATAAAATTCGCGTCACCGTGGTGCGCGAGCCAGCCAAGGTGTTTGAGTTGTTTCGAAAGGGGGAGTTGGATTGGCACGGTCTGAGCTTGCCGGAGTATTGGCACGAGAAACTGCCCAACAACGCGCCCGAGGTAGCAAAGGGCTACATTCACAAAGTGAAATTTTATAACGTAATCCCCGCGGCTACTTGGGGCATGCGCATTAATACTTCCATGCCGTTGTTGAATGATCAGAACATTCGCCAAGGATTGCATTACGCGATGAATTGGAAATTGGTGAATGAAGAAATTTTCTACGGCGACTTCAATCGCCAGCAGACCATGGCGGATGGTTATGAGAGACGCAGTCATCCTACATTGAAAGTGCGGGAATTTTCCGTGGAAAAAGCGGAGGCTGCGTTTGCCAAAGCCGGTTTCACCGAGCGTGGTGCCGACGGCATTCTTCGCAATGCGGCTGGAAAGCGGTTGTCCTTCACGATTTCCACCGGCTACAAGCGCTTCACGGATGTGTTGACGGTGCTAAAACAACAAGCCGCCAAGGCCGGCGTGGAGCTGAACCTCGAGATTCTTGAGCTGACCGCCGGTTGGAAAAAGACTAGCGAAAAGAAACACGAGATTTCATTCGGTGGCCTGAATAATTCCGTGGAATTGTATCCGCGCTTTTTCGAGCCTTACCATTCGTTCAATGCCTACAAGGAGAAAGACGATAAACTCTATAACGCCGATGGCTCGCTCAAGCCTAACCTCACCCCCAAGCCGAACACCAATAATTCGACACTCACTGCCGTCCGCGAGTTGGATAAACTGATCAAGCAATATCGCGAGGCCGAGGACTTGGATGAAATCACCCGGCGTTCACATGAGCTAATCCAGCGGCTGCACGATCACGCCGGCTACATCCCCGCTTGGTCTAAGTCGTGGTACCGCGTGGGCTACTGGCGTTGGGTGAAATGGCCCGATGACTTCAACGTGAGACAAAGCCGCGACTGGGATGAGTTTCACGTGCATTGGATTGACACCGCTGCCAAGAAAGAAACACGGGACGCCAAGGAAAGCGGGAAAACATTTCCACCTGTGATCAAAACCTACGATCAATACAAGCAGAAAAGATAACTGTGGGGGAGGTTGAGCCAAAAATATTGCTCGAGGTGCGTGACCTCGTCACGGCTTTCGACACCGATGCTGGGCAACTCACCGCCGTGGATGGCGTAAGCTTTGCGGTGCGGCGTGGGCGCACACTTGGCATTGTGGGCGAAAGTGGCTGCGGGAAAAGTGTGACGGCGATGAGCATTATGCGATTACTGCCGCAGCCGATGGGAAAAATTCTTGGGGGCGAGGTGATTTTTGATGGCCGCAATCTTGCCGCGGTTCCGGCGGAGGATATGCAATCCATTCGTGGTAATCGCATCAGCATGATTTTTCAGGAGCCGATGACCGCGCTCAATCCGGTGCATCGCATCGGCAAACAAATCTGCGAAGTGCTCACGCAACACAATGAGATGTCGCCGGATGATGCGTGGCAACAGGCAGTGGAGATGCTCGACAAAGTGGGAATCCCTTCGCCGGAAATTCGCGCCATGGAATATCCCCATCAACTTTCTGGCGGGATGCGCCAGCGGGTGGTGATCGCCATCGCACTCGCCTGCGGGCCGGAATTGGTGATCGCCGATGAACCAACCACGGCACTGGACGTGACGATCCAAGCGCAGATTCTGCAGCTTATCAAAAATCTCCAGCGCGATCTCGGGATGTCCGTGATGCTCATCACGCACGACTTGGGTGTAATCGCCGAGACGTGCGATGAGGTGTGCGTGATGTACGCCGGCCGTGTGGTGGAGCGCGCACCGGTGAAGGAGCTTTTCGCCAACCCCCGCCACGCTTATTCGCAGGGCTTGCTCAGCTCCATCCCGCGCCTCAACGGCACACCTAAGACCGAGCTGCAAACTATCGACGGAATGGTGCCGGCGTTGAAGGATTTGAAACCAGGCTGCCGATTTGCCCCCCGCAGCAACCGCGAGCACGCGCCGGAACTGCTCACCGAACGCCAATCCTTGAATGAAATCGCCCCGGACCATTGGGTGGAAGCCTGCCCGGTTTGCACACGAGGATGAACAACGGCCAACCCATTTTATCAACGGACGCGTTGCGAATGCATTTTCCGGTGAAGGGCGGGGTGTTCCAGCGCGCGGTGGCGGCCTGCAAGGCGGTGGATGGGGTGAGTCTTTCGATCGAGCCGGGCGAGACTTTGGGGCTGGTGGGCGAGAGCGGTTGCGGCAAGAGCACGCTGGGCAAGACTATTGCGCGACTGTACGAGCCGACGGGCGGCGGCATTTTGTTTGAAGGGAACGAGCTGGCGAATCTTTCGCGTGGAGAATTGAAGCCGTTTCGGCGCGAGATCCAGATGATTTTTCAGGATCCTTACGAGAGCCTTAATCCACGGCACACGGTGGGGGCCATCGTGGAGGAGCCGTTTGTGATTCACAAGATGGGCACGCGCGAGGAGCGCCACGAATGGGTGGCAGATCTGCTGGCGAAAGTAGGCCTGCCTGAATCTGCGGGCGGGCGTTATCCCTTCGAATTTTCTGGTGGCCAACGCCAGCGCATCGGCATCGCGCGGGCGCTGGCGCTCAAGCCGCGCCTTTTGATTTGTGATGAGCCGGTGAGCGCGCTGGATGTGTCCATCCAAAGCCAGGTGCTCAATTTGCTGATGGAGCTGCAGCGCGACATGGGCTTGAGTTACCTGTTCATTTCGCATGACCTCGCGGTGGTGAAGCACATCAGCGATCGCATTGCGGTGATGTATCTGGGCCGCATCGTGGAGCTGGCGCCGGCGGAGGAAATTTACAGCAACCCCGTGCACGCCTACACCAAGGCGCTGATTTCCGCCATCCCCGTGCCGGATCCCACGCACGTGCCCGACCGCGTGATCCTCGAGGGCGATGTCCCCACGCCGATTGACCCGCCCAATGGCTGCCGCTTTGCCCCCCGCAGCGGTGCTGAGCACACGCTCGAGCAACTCGAAACGTTGCCAACCTTCACGGAAATCTCTCCGGGCCACTGGGTGGAGGCCTGCCCGGTGTGTGCCCCGGCTCGGTAACGTATTGCCACTCATTGGCGTCTATGCTACACACGAACGCAGAGGAGTTATGAATACAAAAAAAACCAGACAATACGGTTTCACCCTTGTGGAAATTATGATTGTGGTGGCGATCATCGGCCTGTTAGCCGCGGTAGCCATCCCCAACCTGCTCCGGGCAAAAAAGCAGAGCCAAATCACGGCCTGCAGGAATAATTTGGGAACCATCAAGGCAGCCATCATTCAGTTTGGGTTTGATAAAAGTGATGATCACGAGGTGACGATGGAGGATCTCCAGAAGTACATGAGCCACCCGCCCACTTGCCCCTCGGGCGGCACTTACGAGGTCACCATTGTGAGTGAAGATCCCACCTGCACAATCGAGGGGCACACGCTCCACAAAGAGGATCAGGAAGCGGAAGAGGGGGAGCGCTGACCCGTGGCAACGCCTGATGGTTCGCGAGGGTTTCGGGTGCTGGATTGGTTTCTTGGGGGGACGGTAATGGCGCTCGGCTTGGCGGTATTCATCCCGTACACCATTGGTGGCAAACAGGATCGCAGCATTGCCATCTGTGTAAAGAATCTCCGTGACCTGGACAAGGCCATGCGCATTTGGCAGCTCGATAAACAGAAGGACACCATGTCCTCCGTCACTCTGGAGGAAATTATCCCCTACTTAAAAGACGGCAAGCCGTTGGAGTGCCCACTTGCCGGGGAGTACATTGTCACCGGCCTCACCAATCCGCCCAGCTGCACGGTTCCCGGCCATGCGCTGGTGAATGAGGAGTGATCACGCCCAACGCGCCCGCAAATCTTCCGGCGTGTTTCCTTTGGCGCGCAACTCGCGAAGGCTGAGGGCATCGTGTCGTTTGGCGAGGCGGTTGCCGTGTTCATCGTGCAGGAGTTTGCAGTGGTAAAACGCCGGCGGTGTGAGGCCCAGTGCGTGGTAGAGCAGCAGCTGTCGCGCGGTGGAGACCAGCAAATCCGCGCCGCGCACCACTTCAGTGATTTCCATCGCGGCATCATCCACCACCACGGCGAGTTGATAGGAGGGCAGTCCGTTTTTTTGCCAAACGGGGAAGTCGCCAAAATCATTTCCTGCCACAAATTTTTGCGGACCGAAATGGGCATCGGTGAATTCGATAGGCTTCCCATCAGGCACGCGGAAGCGCCAGTTGTTTTCGGTTGAGGGATGAGAGTTGGAGGTTGATGGATTGGCCCGGCAGGTGCCGGGGTAGATTGGCTCGCCGTCTTCGCTGTGCGGGGCGGTGGTGGCTTCGCGGATGTCTTTGCGCGAACAAGCACAGGGGAAAAGATGGCCGTCGGCGCGGAGTTTCTCAAAGGCGGCGCGGTATTGGGACATTCGCCCGGATTGATCGATGGGTTCGCCTTCCCATTCGAGACCGAGCCAGCGGAGATCTTCCAGCGTGGTTTCGCGGAATTCAGGTTTGCAGCGCGCGGGGTCGAGGTCTTCATTGCGATAGAGCAGGGTGCCGTGGTGTTGACGCGCGCGTTCCTGAGCGATCCAAAACGTGCGCGCATGGCCCAGATGCAAATAGCCCGTGGGCGTGGGTGCGATGCGGCCGAGATAGTTCATCAATCCAACAAACGTTTCGTGATGCCGCCATAAGCGTCAATGCGGCGGTCGCGTAGAAAGGGCCAATGCGTGCGCGCCTCATCCACTTGCGCGAGGTCTGCCTGCACCAGCAGGGTTTCGGGTTGATCGACTGCGGCTTGGGCGACCACCTCGCCACTGGGAGCGGCCAAAAAGCTTTGCCCCCAAAACTCGAGGCCATCCCCGCCTGCAGGTGCTTCGTGTCCAATGCGGTTTACTGCCGCGACAAAACAGCCATTGGCGATGGCGTGGCTGCGCTGGATGGTTTGCCACGCGGCGTGCTGGGCGGCGCCTTCGGCGGCTGTCTCGGCGGGGAGCCCGCCGATGGCGGGGGGGAAAAAAAGAATCACCCCTCCGGCCAGGGCGGTGCGCCGTGCGGCTTCTGGAAACCATTGATCCCAGCAAATCAGCACGCCAATTTTACCGAAAGCTGTTTCCCATGCCCGAAAACCAGAATCGCCCGGTGTGAAATAAAATTTTTCGTAATACAGAGGATCATCCGGGATATGCATTTTGCGGTAAACACCCAGTAACACGCCGTCCGCATCGATGATGGCGGCGGTGTTGTGGAAGATTCCCGGGGCGCGTTGTTCAAAAATCGAGGCGATGACCACCACGTTTTCTTCGCGTGCGAGAGTTTGGAATGCCTCGATTATGGGCCCGGGATTGGGCTGGATGGGCTCAGCGAGTCTGAAATTATCGTGGTTTTCGCTCTGGCAAAAGTATTGTGTGCCGAAGAGTTCCTGTGTGCAGATGATCTGCGCCCCATCTCGGGCTGCGGCGCGGGCGGAGGCCAATGTGAGGGCCAAATTGGCCTCTGGATCCGTGCCGCAAGCGTGTTGCAGCAGGCCGAGGGTAACGGTTTTTGGGCTGATTTTCACAAGGCGCGGACGCGGGCGATGGTGTTGGAAAGGGCTGTCAAGTCAAGCTTGTGCTGAAAAAACAGGGGAAATTGCGAATATCTTTTCGGCCAATACATTGTTTTTCCCTTGCGAAACAGAGGCGCGTGTCCCTTTACTGCCCGCAGTTCGCAGCGCGATACGTCGCGAAGACCACTTAACCAAAGGAGAAAACAAATGGCGAAAATGACTAGAACCGCAACGATTGCAGCTGTCGCAGAAGCGGCAGATATCTCAAAAGTCCAGGCCAAGGCGGCCATCGAAGCAATTGCCAGCTTGGCATATGCCAACGCAAATGATGGCTTTGTCATCCCCGGCATCGGCAAAGTATCCGTCCGGCAAACCAAGGCGCGCAAGATGATCATGCAATTTGGCGAACGCAAGGGGCAGGAAATTGATGTGCCTGCCAAAACCAAGCTGAAATTCACCTTCCTCAAGGTGGCCAAGGAGCTCCCACGGGGGCGCCTTTTTTGTTGGGGATTTTTTGGGAAATTCACAGGCAATGAAAATCGGTGTCATTGGCGCGGGCGCGGTGGGCGGCTTTTATGGCGGCAAACTCTGTCGCACGGGCGAGGATGTGCACTTTTTGCTGCGCGGCGATTATGCGGCTGTGAAAGCCAACGGCCTTCGCATCGAAAGTGCCGAGGGCAGCTTCACCGTGCATCCGCACGCGTACGACACACCCGGGGCCATTGGCCCCTGCGATCTTGTGCTCGTCGCCCTCAAGACCACTGCCAATCCCCGCTATGCCGAGCTCATCACCCCGCTGGTGGCCGAGCACACCGCCATCCTTTGCCTGCAAAATGGCCTCGGCAACACCGAGAAACTTGCCGAACTCTTCGGCGCAAAAAAAATCCTCGGTGGGCTTTGCTTCGTTTGCCTCAACCGCAACGCGCCCGGCGTGATCCAACACCTCGCCTTCGGCAAAATCATCATGGGCGAACACGCCCGCCCACCCGCCGAGCGCACCCATGCTTTGGCCTCAACTTTCAAGCAAGCCGGCGTGCCTTGTTCTGTGGCAGAAAACCTCGAGCAAGGGCTCTGGGAAAAACTGGTCTGGAACGTACCCTTCAATGGCTTGGGCGTTGCCGCTACAGCCGGCTTGTCCGCGCTCGAAGGCGGGCCCATCCCCGATCCGCTTGGATCGGTTTGGCCAACCGACCAACTCCTCGCCCATTCTGGTTGGGAAAACGAAGTGCGCATTCTGATGGATGAAATCATCGCCGCCGCCAATGCTAAATCTCTCGACCTCGCCCCCGCGCTGGCTGATGCCATGATCAAACGCACCCGTGCAATGGGCGAGTACCGCGCCTCCACACTTATTGATTTCGAAAACGGCCAACCCCTCGAACTGAAATCCATGTTCCGTGAACCCCTCCGCCAAGCCCAAGTCACCGGCATCCCCGTTCCAAGACTGGAAGCACTCGTGAGGGTACTGGGCCAAATCGCCAAAAAGCCCCGCAAAAATCAGGAAACTTGACACAAAACCGTAAAACCGTAAAAATGGGTCTATGAAAACAACCGTCGAAATGCCTGACGACCTCTTCCGCCAAGCCAAAGCCAAGGCGGCGCTGCAGGGAAAATCCATGAAGCAATTTGTTAACGAAGCCGTGCAAAACAAAGTTGAGAGTCCATCAGAAAAAAACAAGACCAAGCCGAAATGGATGTCTGGATTTGGCGCGATGAAAAAATATCCCGGCGCCCGTGAAGAATTGGACGCCATTTTTAATGCGCCTGATTTCCGCCCCATTGAAGAAGAGGACTAAAAGTGATTGTCGATACCAATGCTTTGTCAGCGTTTGCTGATGGCGATCAGGAACTGTGCCGCGTGCTGGAAGGCGCGCAGGGCCATCAGTTGCCTGTGATCGTTTTGGGCGAATTTATTTTTGGAATCATGGCATCGCGTCACCGGGAGGCATACGAGGCTTGGCTAGCTGAACGAATGCTGGAATTTGAAATCCTTTCCATCGACAGCGAAACCGCCCAACACTACGCCGCCATCCGCGATGAGTTGCGACAGGTTGACCGACCCATTTCACAGAACGATTTGTGGATTGCCGCCTTGGCGCGGCAGTATCATTTGCCCATCGTCAGTCGCGATGTTCATTTTGATAAAGTAAAAAAAGTAAAACGCCACGGCTGGTAACCCTCCATCAACCCTCAACCAAACACCATCAACCTACTAATGCCCCCACGCGTTCGATTTGCCCCCAGTCCCACCGGTTACCTTCACATTGGCGGCGCCCGCACGGCGCTTTTCAACTGGCTTTACGCACGCCACACCGGCGGGCAGTTTGTGCTGCGCATCGAGGACACCGACGAGGAGCGCAATACGCCCGAAGCCATCAACGTCATCCTCGAAGGCCTCCGCTGGCTGGGGCTAGATTGGGACGAAGGCCCCGCCAGCAATGATCCCGCGGGCGGAAGCAAGGGCGATCGCGGACCGTACTTTCAATCGCAACGCGGCGAAATTTACGCGCGCCATGTGGAGGCGCTCAAAGCAAAAGGACTGGCGTACGAGCACGAAGGCGCCATTCGTTTTCGGATGCAGCGCGAGGCGATTACGATTCCGGATTTGGTTTGCGGCGATGTGGTCCGCGAGTTGACCGATCGCGAAGAGGAACAGCCGGACTTCGTCATCGTGCGGTCAGATGGCAAGCCGGTGTTTCACTTGGTCAACGTCATTGATGACCTCGAAATGGACATCACCCACGTGATTCGTGGCGAGGATCATTTGTCCAACACCGCCAAGCACATCGCGCTCTTTCGCGCATTGGGCGCGGAGCCGCCGGCGTTTGCGCATATTCCGTTGATCCTGAATGGCGACGGCAGCAAAATGAGCAAGCGCGACGACGGCGCATCGCTCGATGGCTGGCAGCAAACCCATTGCGTGCCCGAGGCGGTGGTCAATTATCTCAGCCTCCTCGGCTGGTCGCCCAAGGACGATTCGCAAGTAATGCCGATGGCCGAAATCATCGAGCGCTTTGCCCTCCCGCAAATCAACCGCGCCAATGCCCGCTTCGACGTGGAGAAAATGCAGTGGATGAACTACGAGCACCTGCGAAACCTGCCAATACCACGCTACCGCCAACTCGCCGCCGAGGCCGGTGTGGACTTTGGCGATGCCGCCGCCGACTACATCGAGGCCGCGCTGATCACTTGCCAGAATAAAGTGAAACAAATCACCGACCTCCCGGACTATTGCCGATTTTATTTCAGTGACACCTTCGCGTACGAAGAGGCAATGGCCGCGAAAGCCTTTTCGCCGGAACACAAAGAAGGCTTCACAAAACTGCGGGAGGTGTTTGCAAACCTCGAATCCTTCGAGCCCGAGCCAATGGAAACCGCGCTAAAGGCATTGGCGGAGCAACTGGACATAAAAATTCGCGCGCTGGTGATGCCTGCGCGCTGCGCCTGCACTGGCGCAAAAATCGGCCCGAGCCTTTACGACCTCATGGCCGTGCTGGGGCGCGACCGCGTGTTGGCGCGCTTCGACCGCGCGTTGGCGCAAATGGACGGGTTAACCACGGCATGACCACCGCCAACAAAGTCACCATTGGCCGCATCATTTTGGTGCCGTTTTTTGTGGTGCAAATGCTGTACTACTTTCGCACCGGCGATGAGTTGCACCGGTATTTTGCAATGGCGGCTTTTTTGGTGGCCACCATCAGCGACGGCATTGACGGCTACCTCGCACGCCATCACGGCCAAGCCACGCAGCTCGGTTCGTATCTCGACCCGCTGGCGGACAAGTTGCTGATGTTTGCCGGCTTCATTTTGTTAAGCATCGATTTTGATGAAAACCGCTTTGGCCAGCGCATTCCACTGTGGCTCACCGGCACGGTGATCGGGCGCGACCTCATCGTGGTCACCGGCAGCGCGTTGCTTTATGCCGCGATCGGCAATGTGAAAGTGAACCCGCTCTTCCTCAGCAAAGCGGCGTCCGTTTTGCAGATGATCACCATCGGCTGGGTGCTGTGCAAATTCTCGCCCATCGGCACCTTCTGGCTGGCAGCAGCGGCGGTGGCGTGCACGGGCATCACGGGCTTGCTCTACGTGCGCGATGGCATCCGACAATTCAGCGAACACCCCGTGGCTCATCCGAATCAGGCGGAAAGCAAAAAAGAGGAATCCGTCGACGAGGATTCTTGACCCCGCACTCTCCCAGCCGTCATTCTCCCGCGCATGGCATTCAGCCCCAACATCACGCTCAACGAGGGCGACCTCGCGCCGGCATTCACCGCGGCCACCAACGGCGGCGGAACGGTGGCATTGAAAAATTTCAAGGGCCGCTACGTGGTGCTTTTCTTTTATCCCAAAGACGACACGCCCGGCTGAACAAAGGAAGCCTGCACGTTCCGTGATGAACACGCCAAATTCAAGCGAGCCAAAGCCGTCGTGCTCGGCATTAGCTGCGACACCGTCGCCAAGCACGACAAGTTCATTGCCAAGTACAAACTGCCCTTCCAATTACTCGCGGACACCGATCAATCGATTTGCAAAGCCTACGGTGCGTGGGGCAAAAAGAAATTCATGGGCCGCGAATACGAAGGAATCCACCGCATCAGCTTCCTCATCAACCCCAAAGGTAGGATCCAAAAAATATGGCCCAAAGTGAATCCCGAGGAGCACGCGGCAGAAGTGTTGGCAGAAATTAGGAGAAAGTGATTGGCGAGCAGGGAATAGTGATTGGTTTTCACTGCTCCCTAATCCTTACTCACAACTCCCCACCAAAAAACCCCAGCCAAAGGCTGGGGTTTTTTGGTTGCGGGAGACGGATTTGAACCATCGACCTCCAGGTTATGAGCCTGACGAGCTACCGGACTGCTCTATCCCGCGCGGGGAACATACCGGTCTATTTTCATCAGGCAAGTGTTTTTTTTAATCTTTATCTAAGGTGGGTTTATCGGAGGACTTGTCTTCCTTGAAAAATGCGATGAACAACAGCATCACCACTGTGGCAAAAATGGCGGGCTTGGCCCAGAGCGGTTTCCATTCGATGGCACGGAGTTCGCTGGTGCGGCGCGAGGTAATTTGTTTATCGAGGGGATCGAGCTTTACTTGGATAGTTTCTTTTTGAGTGTCCCTTTCAGATTTCAATTTATCAACCTTAGCCGTGAGGCCGGTGAAATTTCCGTTGGCTTCAACGAGAGCAACTGTGGCCAGGGCTTGATCATCGAGCCCATCAAGAATAGCCATTTCGGAATTTAACTTACTTTGCTCCTCCTTCAATTCAGGAAGGTCATCGGCTTTAAGGAGGGCTGCTTCGGCCAAGACAACCGTTTTTGCAAGGGCGAAGCGTTCCTCGGATTTTTTGTCATCTGAATCAGTGGTTTGTTCTCCGAGTTTTTTCTTTGCCTCATCCAAAACTTTTTGTGCAGTCAACACTTCGGCACGTTTTGCCCAGTTTACGATGGTTGCATTGGCGTCTTCTTCACCGAAGGCGGCCGTCAAACGCTTGCGTTGATTTTCATCCGTGGCCATGGTGGCCAGCTTTTCAGCCTTGGGCGTGTGTTGGCCTTTGATTTTGGAGGCGACTTGGGCGCCAATGAACATGCCGAGGCCGAGGGTAAAAAAGACGAGCAAGCCCTGTGCCTGGGCGCGAATGGGTTTGGGGGCGGCTTTGTCGGTGTAGATTTGGCCGGTGACGAAAAAGAAATCGTAGCAGATGCCGTGCAGCACAATGCCGGTGATGATCATCCAGCGGACTTCGTCGGGTGCGCCGATCGCAAAGAGGGCGTAACGGGCCACCCACGCGAGCATGCCGATGGCGAGCATCCATTTCACGCCGAGCCGCACGAAGAAGAAGGGCATGACGATCATGAAAAAGATTTCGGACATTTGGCCGTAGCTCATAGTTTGGCCGATGGGCAGGCCGCCCATTTCAACTACGCGCGCGGCAATTTGGTAATAAAATGAGAGTGGAATGCAGATGAGTGTGGAGGCGAGGATGAACAAGAGGAAGGAGCGGTTTTTCAAAAGCACCAGCGCATCGAGACCCATGATTTGGCGGGCGGTGACTTTGCCTTCGCTAGCGGGTGGAGTATCCGGCAGGGCAAAGCTGAAAATGCCCAGCGCGGCGGCGGCGCCGGCGGTGAGATAAAACATGTTGATGCCTTTCTCAAAACCCAGCCACGAGAGGGTGAGGCCGGCGGCGATCCAACCGATGGTGCCGAGCACGCGGATGCCGGGGAAATCCTTTTCAGGGTTGCTCATGTTTTTCATCGCCAACGTGTTGGTGAGGGCGAGGGTGGGGAAATAGGTGAGCATGTAGCCGAAGAAAATCCAGTTGATTTCCGCGGGCACACCGCCGCCGTTCATTTTTTGTGTGGCCAACAGCATTAGGCCTGCGCCAAAGAGATGTAGAATTCCGAGGACTTTTTGCGCGGAGAAAAATCGGTCGGCCACCATGCCCACAAAAAAGGGCGTGATCATGCCGGCGATGGGTCCGACGGAATAGGTCCAGCCGAAATCCGCATCTCCGAAGCCGATGGTGCCAAGGTAGCTTGGCGCGG
>CAZJRV010000034.1:0-16505 GCA_964548235.1 uncultured Verrucomicrobiota bacterium | reverse complement strand
ATAAAGAAGAACATAAACGACTATGATGATGTGCTTGAAAGGGTAATGAAACTACGTGTCAGATCCTATGACTTCATTAGATCACAAAGCAATGAATCGGAGGAACTGGGGGTAATTGCTCAGGAAGTGCAGCCTTTGTTTCCAGAATTGGTTTCTGAACCCCCTGATGGGATGCCGTTGAACGTTCAAACAGGTGCCGGGGGATTGTCTGTTAGTCACAGTAAATTTGGTGTCGTTGCCGTCAAGGCAATCCAGGAGTTGCGGGTCGAGAAGGACGAGCAGTTGGCCCGGAAGGATAAGCGAATCAACGAACTTGAGAACCGGTTGGCCAAGCTGGAGGAACTGGTCAGCAAGATTGGTCAGGGGCAATGAGTGAGTAGGGTAGCAGGTGAATCGGGAATGCTGAGATTTTTATGATGATAAAGAGATTGAAATTTGTCGGAGTGTTGGTCGTTGGCGTGTTTGCGCTTGGCCAAGCGGGGCGGATTCATGCGGCAGATGCCAACCCGCCGGAGCGGATGACCTACCAGGGCTACCTGGTCGACGGCAACGGTAATCCGCTGGGCAGTGTGGAAGACCCATCGGATCCAACCGGACGGGCGTCCGCCCCTGCCAACTACGACGTTGTGTTCCGCATTTACAATGTGAAGCAGGGCGGAAACACTGATAACATTCTCTGGGCGGAGCAACAGACGGTGACGGTGGACAAGGGCTACTTCAGCGTGCTGCTCGGCGAGGGTTCAGCCAGTTCTAACGGCGACCCTACTGGGGATCTTTCTGATGTGTTTGGTGGAGGTGACGCATCGGACCGGTTCATAGGAATCACGGTGAAGGGATTGGGTGCTGGCGATGTGGAGATCGCACCTCGACTCCAGTTCGTGGCTTCCCCGTTCACGTTTTTGGCGGCTTACGCCAGGCAGGCAGACAAGATTGTGGGTACCGGTGGGGATGTGCTGACCACGGATGGCGGGAATATCGGTATTGGCAACGCCTCGCCGAATTCCAAGCTGGACGTGGGAGGGGATATCAAGGCCAGCGGCGCGGTGGATGTGGGCGGCAACGCCAATGTGCAGGGTCAGTTGGCCGTTGGCACGCCTAGCGCACCCACTGCTGCGTTGGATGTGACGGGCGCCATTAAGGCCTCCAGCGGATTGGATATTGACGGCGACTCAACGATTGATGGATCGCTCAATTTGAGGCCGACAGGAACCAGTTCCGCGCTTCGTATTTACGCCTCCTCTAATTACAGTGATTATCAGCTGAAACTATGGAATGACGATAGTGCATCCTATATAAGAAACACGAGCGATTCACGGAAAATTATCATCGGGGCAAACAATAGGAATACACTTGCATTAACGCCTGATGGCAAAGTGGGTATTAACAACGCTGGGCCCAGTTATGATTTGGATGTAGACGGCACAATCAGGGCATTTACGGGAAGTTCTTCCGTGCCGGGATTAATCATAGACAGGTACTCTACAGGTAATTACCGATCAGAACTAGTTCAGGCTACTGACGGATTGGCGATTCGGGTAGGTCATGGTTCGACTGAGCCAACTGAAAAAATGCGTATAAAACACGATGGCAAAGTGGGTATTGGGACGAACGATCCAGAAGAAAAACTACATCTATATGGTTCAATAGGCGTATTTCCTGGTTCTAGTGGGACAATAATAAACACAAGAAGAACTACTGATGATTGGACGGGTATTAAAATAGAACAAGGGTATGACGGAAACTATGGTGCTTCTTTGGTATTTAAAACACATTTAAATAATGGTGTCGCTGGAGATGTTAATTCACCAACAGAAAAAATGCGTATTACAGGAAATGGCAACGTCGGTATCGGCACAACTTCGCCGTCTACCTACCTGCATGTTGGGATAGCGCGGGATGCAGAAGCAAATTCCAGCGGTTTGGGGTCCTTTATGATTGGACCTAGATCCGGCCTTCATATGCGAATGGACAACAACGAGCTCATGGCTATGAGTAATAATTCAACAAGTACGCTATATTTAAATGCCAACGGTGGAACAGTCAAGGCCGGGACTTCCACTGTTACTTCAGATCAAAGGCTTAAGCATAATATTCACCCGATCAAGTACGGCTTGTCGGAACTTCGTAAACTCAAGCCGGTGTCGTACGATTGGAAGCTGGATTTGTTTAATCTGCCGGGCACTCAGCTTGGTTTTATCGCTCAGGATGTGCAAAAAGTCCTGCCCGAACTCGTCACTGTTGAGGAGAACTCTGAGGAATCCCGCTTCAAGGATGAACTGGCCCTGAATGTGAATGGAATCTTGCCGGTCGTAGTGGCTTCCGTCCAGGCACTGGACGAGGAAAACCGGCAACTCAAGAGCGATCTCGAGACGCTGAAAAGCGAGATGGCGGTGCTGAAGGCGCGCCTGGCCAATTCGACCACGCAGGAGGATCGTATCGCCAAGCTTGAGGAAATGGTCAGCAAGATCGGCCAGGAACAGTGAATTTAACCAGAAAACAAACAATGAAAACTACTTATCAAGTAACAATGAACATAATACACAAGACATGGATCGCGGGAGCGATGCTCCTTGCGATGGCGCCCTTTGCAAATGCCCAATGGCAGGAGCAGAACCTGAATCTGAGCCCGGGGTGGAACGCCGTCTATATGCACGTGGACAGCACGCATTCGGGCATCGCTGCCCTGGCCGCCGGCACGCAGGTGCAGGAGGTTTGGTTGTGGCAGCCGGACCTGACCACCGCGCAGTATGTGATCAACCCGGATGCGCCCGCTGATTCCAAGTCGCGGTGGGCCAGTTGGAAGGAGGGGCTTGGTGACGCCTCTTCCACGCTCAAGAATATGCCCGGCAATTCGGCTTACCTGGTCAAGCTGGGTGGAACCGATGACTTTACCTGGACAATCCTGGGTAAACCTGTCCCGGCTCATTACCAGTGGACGACCAGTGGCCTTAACTTTATCGGTCTGCCATCGGTGGCCGGTAGCGGGGCTCCGAGCCTTGAGGATTACTTCGGCCTGGCAGGAGATCTTCTGCTTGTGACCGACATTTTCGCCTATGCTGGCGGTGATCTTGGCCCGACCAACCCAGGCCAGGTGTACGGTTTGCGAACGACTAAGGTCGACCGAGGCAAGGCGTTCTGGATGCGTTCGGGCACCCAGTTCAACCGTTATTTCGGGCCGTTTGATGTGAAACTGCAGTCGCCTGAAGGCGTTCATTTTGGGGACAACCTTTCTGCCTACAGAGTACGCTTGAGCAACCTGACAGGCGCCGATTTGACGGTGACCCTGACCGGGATCGACTCCGCTGCTGCTCCGAATCCTCTGCCGAATGGCGAGACCGCCATCACTGGCCCCGCCCCGGTGATCGTTCGTGGCGCGTTGGATCCCGCAACATTGAGCCACACCCACGCGGCACTCTCTGATGGGCCACAAAGCTGGACGCTCAGCCCGAATGGCGAGGTTGGTTCACAAGTGGAGGTGGTTCTGGGCCTGGATCGTTCGTTGATGACCGGGGCGGCCGGGTCGCTTTACGGGAGTATACTTCGATTCACCGATTCGCTGGGCGCAGGTGCGCAGGGTTACTCCCAGCGAGACATCCCGGTCAGCGGGACGGTGGGATCGAGCGAGGGTTTGTGGATCGGCGCGGTTGCCATCAACAAGGTCCGGAACACCATGAAGGCAGCCGATCCGAATGGCTCCAAGGATGTTGATGGCGCCATACGGTCGATCAACACCGACACGGATACGTTCGGGGATGTTGCCAGCCCCTATCCTTTGCGCCTGATCATACACAGGGAGCATCTCGGTGGGGTGACGGCGATCAACCCGGGAGTGACGGTGTCTGAAGTCGTGACCCAGGGTGCCGGGGTTGATGTGACGGTCAGTGCGACATCAAGAGCGTTTCCCGCTGGAACCCAGATTACTTTTTCAGGCGGTGGCCTGCTGACGTTGACGGTCGATGCTGATTCCGGAGAGACGACGCTGACAGGAGACCTGACGGTTGCGGACCTGGCCGCTGGCGAGACAGCCAATTCCGGGGCCACACTGGATACCCTTGATGATCCGGCAGTGATTGATGTAACGGTTGGATCCGGTGTGACGGCCGGAGCAAATGCGTCGGTGAGCGATGGGGTGGATGTGACGGTTGCGGCGACCCCTCGCGCCTACGATTCTGGTGATGCGTTGACTTTCTCGGGAGGCGGGGTGTTGACCCTGACGGCTGATGCTCAGATCGGTGCGACCACGCTGACAGGGGATTTGACTGTGGCCAGCATCGACTCCGGTGAAACAGTCACTGAAAATGTGTCCCAGGGAACCGGGGTCGGCGTGAATGTGGGTGCAACAACCCGTGACTACAACACGGGGGACAGGATCGGGTTTGAAGGAGGAGGCGTCCTGACGCTGACTGCTGACGCTGCAAGCGGGGCAACGACACTGACCGGGGACCTGACCGTGGCGGACCTTGTCGATGGGGAAGCGGCCAATTCATGGACGGCGGGGAGCACAGCGACGAGTGTTGCGGTGGAAAACACCTCGCGCAAGATGTATGCCGGTGAAGAGCTTTCGTTCAGTGGCGGTGGCAAGCTGACGTTGACAGCGAATGCCCCTGCCAATTCTACGCTGCTGACCGGGAATTTGTCAGGAGACAACATTGGCCTGGCAGAGACAGGGCAAACAGATCGGCTAAGATTAATGCAGCGGGCATATGTGGGTATCGTCAATGGGGGGAATGTCGGGGTTGCGACAACCGAAAGCCTGCTTGATTCTGGGACACTGACCACTGCTCGCCGGATCAGTTCCACCCATCTGCCGGTCAGTGCGACCAATACGCCTTGGGATTGTGCCGGCGAACTAGCCGCAGGAAAGACTTTGAGCGTCACCGTGGAGGTCGACTACAACGACCACGGTTCAAATCCGTTTCTACACACCTACCACCCCGATCACGACAATTTGTCGGTAGACTTCAAGACGTTGGCGCCGGTAGGCAGTGAATCTTACAGGATCAAGAGGCAGATCACTCTGACATTTAGCAGTCCATCAACAAATTTCTCAGGCTTGACAAGCGGTGGACGACAGTTGGTTGGCGACTATGAGGAGACGATGACGCTGTATGGCCTGGTCGGGGACTCTCAACCCAACGAGAAACGTTTTGCGATGAAGGGCGAATTTGTGATCAATCGCATCAGCGATATTGCGACCTTGACCATGGAATAATTTTAACGATTCAAAACAATGAAACAAATATACAGCAAAATGATCAATCAAACGACCAGGCTGATGCACCGTGTAAAAATCGAGGGCTTATTGATGGTTCTCTCAATCGTGGCGATGGAGCAGGCAGTTGCACAGACCTCGCTTCCGCTTGAGATTCATCAGGACAAGACCCTTTATAACTATCAGTCGGTTACAGGTGTGCCAACGTCCGGAACGGTTGGGGATCCAGTTGGATCGGACGGGCGCGGACCGTACCCTACACAAGTGGCACCAATGTCAATCAACCCACCAACGGCAAACCAATTTTCAGGGTTTATCTCGTGGGGGGGCGTGGCCCATCCGGACCCGGCATTAACAAGTAATCTCGACGATGAGCGGAGTTATACCGGTAACGCACCGCTCATTGGCTTGCCGCGGGGGCCAAAGGACAGTGACTATCCCACGGTGGTGCTTCAGCGAGCCCAGGTGGGTGCCCCGTACCTGAATCGTCCTGTGTCTTTCCTGTTTGGCGGTATCATTTCGCCGCCAGACGAGGATGAAACCGGCACCAAGCTTGATGACTCAGTTTCACCGGATACTTACTGGCTCGGCGAACCTCACCTGCTGCCGTCAGAGGAAACAGCCGGTCACACGGCCAAGGGCTATTATTACAGTCCTCATGCGCGTGCTGTTTTTGCCATTCAACCGGGACCAATAGAGATTCGGTGGCGCAAGGCGACCCCACATGACGCAAGCCCGGTTGTGACAGTGTCTGGAACTGTGCCCGAGGGAGCCGGGGTCAATGTGACAGTCAGTGCAACCACGATAGCCTTTGCCAAAGGAACCGAGATTACCTTTGCGGACGGAGGAGTCCTGAAGCTGACTGCTGACGCAGCGATCGGAGCAACAACGCTGACCGGGGATCTAACTGTGGCTGATCTTACCGATAACGAGCAAGGCATGGACACGGTTGCCTGGTATGAGTCCGTCGGCAACTATTATCAGTTGTACAAGAAGCGTTACATCGTGTCCGGCAGCGCGGCCAAGAGCCCAAGAAAGATCTACTGGAACCAGGCCGGATATCAGGGCCCGCAGGTAACCATTCCCGCCTCGAGTGTCGGGGAATTAAAGATCGTCTACAACAGCAGCTTTCAAGAGAAAGTCGACGTGAAGGACGGTATTCCCGCACAGGAAAGCGGGGCGGAGTCCGATGGTTCGGGCATCGTTATACCCGGGGCCGGTCCAGATGGCACTGACATAACAGTGCCGGGTGGCGGCTCTTCGGTTTACACGAAAACGCTTTGGCACCAGGGAGACTCCCTCATGGCATTGAATGCGGAAGGAAGAGTCTTTGTTGAGTTGCTGGGGGATCTTCGTGAGGATGGTGCCACCCGCTACCATCTTGGTTTTGAGATTGTGGATGTGTTCAAGACATCCACCCCGGCCGATGTCACCATTGAACTGGGGGATCGAGTGACCGCCTGGAATCCAACGGAGCAAAAGGACGATTCACACCTCACCCCTAAGCCTAATCTCAATATCTCAGGGGAGGATTTTGTGTTCCAGGCAGGTGGTGCCAACGTTGTGTACTATGCGGTACGTGAAACAAGGAACCTGAATGATTATCAGATTCAATGGATGGAGGAGGGGCTTGAAGGGATCCTGTGGCCGTCGCGACATGCCAGATACAAGTTTGTTTGGCCGGATAACCCTGCCCGTTACAGCCACTACATCAGGCCGCAGGCGGCGACTGTGCAGATTGCAAGCCTGACAGCGGTACCAATGCCCAACGAGAATTCGCCGACCATCCAGTATCAGGATCCATTGGATGATGAGCGAGCCTTTTTCACCGATAACTTTGGTTTTTACACCTTCCTGAATGCCGATTATCCGGTGCACCGGACCCTGTTGCGTTTCACATCCGGAAGTGATCTTCACTTCGAACGTGTTTTCTCCTGGCTGGATACCAATGTGAAAGAGGCAACGACCCTTGGGCATTCCGCCCTGGGCCTAAAAACCTGGTTGCCTTCACGCGACCTTAAGATATGGAGCAACGCTGATTCCTCGGTGACCGGGAGTGTGTACGATGCCTCGGCCGTGGATGCCAACGGCGATGCCGACCCTGTCAACCAATTGGACAGCGGCTTTCTGACAAGTGCACAGCTCAATGCCCCGAGGCATCTGAGCGAGGTGGTGAACGTGGGGGACCGGATCACGGCCCCGACGGGAGAGTTGGGCAGTGGCGGCGATGATTACTGGGCCGGTTACATCCTGACAGACCCTGGAGATATCAACAAACAAAACGGTAAAGTCATCCCCTTTAACCCAAACGCCTACATTGATCCGATCGCCAACGGGTTTGAAGCATCCAACCTGGGCGCGATCATCCCGGTCAATGCTGATCCTTCAAACAACGTCATGGAGGTGTATTGGTATCGTAAAAATGGGGCCGATGTATCAAAGGGATTCCAGCCCATCTACTGGCCGTCTGTGTTGGGGCGTTACACAATACAGTGGCCGAGCAGTCCTGATGAGATCGTGTTGGCCAGCAACGATGGGAGTGGAGCGTTGCCTAGTCTTGCGGCCAAGGGGAGTATCTATGTGCAGAACGATTCGACCCTGGCCGGGTACAATCCGAACGAGGAGCACGCGCTGATGCTGGCTGGCCAGGCGTATGCTCTTCGGGACGACCTGAACGACACGAGCGCGTCGGGTTATTCCTCGGAACCGTATGTATTGGTGGAGTACACCGAGTCGGATAGCAGGCTTGCAATGAAGGCCTTCAAGGTTTTGCGTGAAAAGCCGGAGTCGGGAATCCTTTTTGATTACATCACGGAGGCGGGCCAGATGTTGCAGGCGCCGATGCCGTTGCCGCTGCTGGCCAAGCCGGTGGATGGAACCGTTGCCGCCACGTTTTATGAGGAAGGGGATGTGCTGCCACAAGGCAAGTCGGTTGGAGACGAAAAGACACCTGTAGTGAACCGAATCAATTACAACACCGAACCTCCGTCCCCGGGTATCGATGGAGATGCCCCGAGGAATACTTCAGGTGGAAAGGTGCCAGCGCCGGCGGGTTATTCACACTACGGCGAATTCACCTATGAGGATCGGAAAGGGAACCACTGGGTGTATCGGGGCCTGCATGCGGGGGCGCCGGCGCTCGAAGCAGGGACCTATGATGGCACATCGTTTGGACCTCCAGCGGCGGCGACGGCCAAGGAAGGGGAGGCGTTTAGTTACACGTTGCATGCGTCGCGTCGGCCGGCCACGCTGACGATGGCGGTGTCAAGCGACTCCATAGATGCGTTGCCGGATTGGTTGTCGATCAATTCGCTGACACTGGAAGGCACACCTGCTGGTGCGGATATAGGTGCGTTAAGTCTTAAATTGGTTCTGACACCGAGCGATGGCAGTGATGCCATCACGGAGACACTGGCCATCACCGTTAGCGCGGATGCCGACACGGTGGGCCAGGCGGCGATGAACCTCGATTATACCGATGGAGCCGTGACAAAGGTTGTAGGCAACCGACCGCCGTCATTGGCGGAGGTGCCGACGGCAGAAAACAGTTTTAAGATGCAGTTCTACTACCGGACACTGGAAGGCTTTTACTGGCCCGGGATGAGTGAGCAGCCTGCAGTGGACACGATCGTCCCTTACCTGCTGCCATTGGATGAATCCGGAGAACCCGACGGGGATGCCTCCAGTAAGTTGACGGACTCGCTGGAGATTGTGTATCGGCCGGTATGGCCGGCGGACACCAAGGTGTTGGGGTTAAGTGAGACGCTGACTGAGGCCAAGAACGGGCTTCCAGCGGTTCGGGGCCAGAGCAGCGTGAGAGTGCTTTACCAGCAATCAATAGCGGCAGCGGTCACGAGTGGGGAAGATGCCGCGAGTGTGATCCTGCATGACCCGACCCGGGAGAAGAGCTATGCCCTTGGGCAATCAGGAGGGCTTGCCGCGATTCCGCCATCGGTCAAGACGTATGCCTATCAGGGGAAGATCTATTTTCCGAACCTGCCGCCGCACCTGTCCCAGAGGTTGCTTTTTGATCCCAACCGCGGGAGCGATGGCGAGTTGGTTTTCAAGGGGAGCTACGTGGATGAAGTCGTGGGTGAGGATTATTTGCTGCTCAATGTACTTGACGGCGCCGAGTTGGCGTTAGTGAAAGATTTGTGCCCATCCACGGATACCGCAAACAGGACAAAATGGAACACGGTCATTGATGGATTGGCCACGTCGGTTGAGACATTTTATGAACCGACAACCAGTCCAGGGCAGTGGGTGCCCAACACGGGAACAACGGCGGTGACCGGTGTGTCGGGGGACAGCGCACCTGCGCCTGATTCAGTTGGTATAGGGACCTTGGCGGCAATCACACATGACGACTCGGCGGTGGATTCATATGCGTTGAGCGCGAGCGGTCCCGGGACCGGTTATGTGACCCTGATCACCAACGATGGCAACGACCCATCGAAGGCAGGATTGCCGATCTCGATTCACATCATTCGCGTTGGACAACCGATGTACCAGGGAGAGGTCAAGGTATTGTACTCGAGCAATCCGTTGGATGAAAAGGTGACGTTCCAGCACACAGCCGACCTGGGCGGGAAATTTGGGGACTTTGACTATGAGTGGAAGATTCAGCCGCCGGTGGATGGTGAAGATCCGAAGATCTATTACGCAGCCAGCGATACAGATTACGAAGCTGATAATCCAAAGAAACTGGCTGCAGGTTGGACACCGCTGGAGGGTGGGAGCGGCCTGGGGATCAACCGTTACACCCTTGGGGGCAGCGGCATCCAGACGCTGAGCGATAACTACATCATCATGCGTTACCGGCCGAACCTGGCAACCCATCCGGGATATGGGGACACCGACGGCAACGGAACCCTGAGCGATGTTGAGAAGGAGGCGGCCTGGTCGGAGTGGACCGATCCGCAGTTGGCGGAAGGCTGGATCAAGCGTGTGCTGGCCGGGATCAACCCGTTCAATCAGCGCTCGGGCGACATGTTCAGCAACAGTGTCAACACCGATGGGAGCATGCTGACTCAGGCCGGTGGACGATGGGAGGGCGACATCGCGCTGAATCTGGATAGCATCAACGATCACGGGTTGATTGCGATCTATGAAACGGTGTTGAACCGTGGCAAGAGCCTGAGCATCGAGTCGGGGATCAATTATGGGCCGGCCAATGACGCCCTGTTGTTGGCGGCGGGCTATCTGAATGATCTCTACATGATGGTGGGTAATGAGGCGTATGCGGATGCAGCCAACCCGACCATCGGGATAGGGACCAAGAACAAGACCTATGGCGACATAGCCACGGCGCTGTTCTCGTTCAAGGGCCAGATGGCGAGTCTGCTGGAGGAGGAGCTGGGATTGTTGAGAGGCCGGGATGACTTCATGCAGCCCGGTGTCGAGACAGGTCCGGTGTACAACAAGATGTTCTGGAACTACACACGTGGGATAGATTCTGGGGAGGTGATCTATGCGCTCAACTACAACATCCAGGAGGACCAGGGGGCGGACCTGGATGGGAGCATCAATGCGGCGGATGCGGCGCGGATGTATCCGCAGGGTCATGGTGACGCCTACGGCCACTACCTGACCGCGTTGAAGGGTTATTACAAGCTGATTGCGGATGCCGATTTCACCTGGGCACCAAGAACCGAGGCGGTGACGGTGCTGGGCAAGCCGGTGCAGGTGGACTACATGGATGAACGCAAGTTTGCGGCGGCGGCGGCGGCCTTGGCGCGAACCGGCCAGCAGGTGCTGGAGTTGACCTGGAGGAGGGACTACCAGCCGGGCGAGGATTCGGGTTGGGCGCATTTTGAGC
This sequence comes from uncultured Verrucomicrobiota bacterium, assembly GCA_964548235.1. Lineage (GTDB taxonomy): Bacteria > Verrucomicrobiota > Verrucomicrobiia > Limisphaerales > UBA1100 > JACNJL01. The sequence continues at coordinate 5,475 of CAZJRV010000034.1, read as the reverse complement.
AAACCCGGACCAATGATCGGCGTTCGCATGCCGAGGGGAATACCACGGTGCAGTCCACGCGTCGCTGGGGAATGGACCATTGGGGGGCACGAACCGGGATTGGGTCGATGGTGAACTGGGTGGTGGGCAATGCCATGCTGCCGGAAGAGGACACCGATCCGAGTCACGAGGGGATCCAGAAGATTGACCGGACCACGGTGCCGGAGTTGCAGGAGTTGGCTGCGGTGGCAGTAACACTGCAGACGACTCTGGACAATGCCGAGGCGGGCATGAATCCGCTCGGTTTGTCGGAGGATGCAATCGCCTTTGACATAGATCCGGACGATGTCGGTTCGGAGACACATTATGAGCAGATCTATGACCGAGCACAAAAGGCATTGGGCAACGCGATGGCGTCGTTTGACGATGCCAAGGGTGTGACGGGCATGATGCGTTCGGAGGAGGACGAGATCAATGAGTTCCAGGCGGAGGTTGCCCAGCAGGAACTGGCCTATAAACACGAGTTAATCGAGTTGTATGGAACGCCCTATACGGACGATATCGGGGCGGGCAAGACCTACAAGCAGGGTTATGACGGTCCGGATTTGCTTCACCATGTCTATGTCGACTCGGCTGAACTCTCAGGAACTGGGGCTCACAATATAATGGATCCCACCATCTCGGCTACATTCGAGCTCGATATACAAAATGTACCTGATGAATGGAACGGTAACGGCAAGACTTCTTTGAGCGATGGTTCAAGTTGGACGGGTGTCGTTTCCTCGCTGGATAACTCAACCTTGGTTGAGGGAACTCACAAAATAAGCTATGAACTGGACAGTCACGGTTTTTTCTCAAAACCAGCAGATTGGAAGGGGCGGCGGGAATCTCCCGGCCAGCTACAGGAAGCGATTTCCCAAATTATCATAGCTAGAAATGCAGCATTTGTGGCGTTGGACGATGCAACATGGGCTAAATATACTTTTGATAGGCAGCTCTCATTATTTGCATCTCAATCGACTACTTATACCTCAGTTACAAATAAATTGACTACTATCGCTAACAATAACAAAACAACGGCCGAAACAGTTCTTTCGAAAGAAATGGATATTGCTTATTCGGAATTAGGTAAAGAGTTGGCGGATGACTTATACCAAGTTCTGATTGATGGTGTGCCAACAGAATTAATATTTGGTTTTTCAAATGGGGGTGATTTTCTGAAAACACTCAGGTCTATATTTGCAGTCACTAAATTTGCTGTAAAAGCTGGGTTGAATATTAATATCAATGAGCAGAATAGGGCCATTGGTGATACGCAAAACACCAACGAGGATATGAATGCCCGGATTGAGCTGGGTGGGATTATACCTGCAGAGTGGGCCCAAGACCGGAGGGAGGCGGTGCTCGATCTTGAGTCGGAATTCAACGACCTGAGAGGGAACTTCAATGTTATTAACGAAAGACTTCAGCAACTCCAAGATGCGAGGCAACATCATGCAGCTTTGGTTGCAAGAGGTAACCGGATACAGAAGGAGCGTGAAATCTTTCGTCAAAGGGCCTCTGCGGTTGTACAGGGTTTCCGTACAAGGGATGCTGCCTTCCGTATTTTCCGTAATGAAAAACTGGAGCGCTACAAGACCCTTTTTGATCTGTCAGCACGATACACCTATCTGGCTGCCAAGGCTTATGACTACGAGACGGGCCTGCTTCATACCGACCAGGGCAAGTCGTTCCTAAGCCGGATTGTCCAGTCCCGCTCTCTCGGCGTGATCAAGGATGGCGCGCCGCAGTATGCAGGCAGCAACACTGGTGACCCTGGGCTTTCCAGTGTCATGGCGGAAATGAATTCCGACTGGAGCGTGCTCGAGGGGCGTCTCGGTTTCAACAATCCGGACACCTACGGGACCACGGTCTCGATGCGCGCGGAGAAATTCAGGATTTTGCCGGGTGTGGATGGTTCCGATAGCTGGCGGGACACGCTCGAACTGGCGAAGAAAAGGAATCTGCTTTCGGATCCTGATGTGCGACGGCACTGCATGCAGATTGACGCTGGTGACGGCCTCCCGGTGCCCGGTATCGTGCTTGAGTTTAGTACCGTCATAGCCGATGGTCTCAACCTGTTCGGTAAACCCCTGGCGCCTGCAGACAGCTATTTCACTACTAGCTCGTTTGCCAACAAGATTCATTCTGTTGGTATCGCCTTTGACGGATACAAGGGAATGGAAGATCCTAACTCCAACTCTTCGGGAGTGGGGGGGGCGGGAGGAGACTCGCCCAGTTCACCTGGCGGTGGATTTCTCGATCCCCAGGGATTGTCTGCCACCCCATATGTTTACCTGATCCCGGTCGGGGTAGATTCGATGCGCAGCCCTCCGCTGGGCGATGCCAGCGTGGTGCGGACATGGGCCGTGCAGGATGTGGCGGTGCCGCTGCCATTTAACATCGGAGCGTCGGATTTCAGCACCAAGAAGCTGTGGCAGTCGGCAGACTCGCTGAGTGAGGAACTGTTCAGTGTAAGGAAGCACCAGGCTTTCCGCGCTGTCTCCACAGCTGATATCTTCGTTGGGGATACAGACTTCAACCTTGCGAACTTCACCAACAACCGGCTCATTGGTCGGTCGGTATGGAACAGCAAGTGGAAATTGGTCATACCAGGCAAGGCGCTCCTCAATGATCCGAACGAGGGTCTGGATCGCTTCATCCAGACCGTGAACGACATCAAGATTCATCTGCAGACATACTCGTATTCAGGGAACTGATCATAGAAAACAGGAGATTTAGACATGAACAAAATCAAGACAATCGCAATGGCCGGCATGCTGATATTGCCGGGTTTGGTGGAGGCATTTCCTCCGGCGCCGCATCACACCTTCTTCGGGATGGTGCGCGACGAGTTGGGTCGCCCCCTTGAGGGGGAGAAGGTGGAGGTGTTGTTTGAAACCTCCACCGGCCGTCTGGTCCGGACCGGCGTCGGCCTTGGGTTGCCGGGGATCAACTACCGCCTGAGGGTGCCGATGGATGCGGGGACCACGGCCGATCTCTACAACCCGGTGGCGATGCGATACGCGATGCCGTACAGGATCCGGGTTCGGGTGGGTGCACAGGTCTATCTGCCGATCGAGATGGTGGGGGACCTGGGCAAGATGGGTCAACCGGGAGAGGAAACTTTGCTCAACTTGACGCTGGGCGAGGACACGGACGGAGACGGGCTGCCGGACGCGTGGGAGCGTGCGTTGTTGGCGCAGGGCCAGGGCCTGGGAGACATCAATCCGAACGATGACACCGATGGGGATGGCATGAGCAACCTGAACGAGTATATCTCGGGGAACTACGCATTCGACAAGGACGACGGTCTTCGACTGGACATCGTGGAGAGGGTGGAAGGCGGCACGGTGCTGGAGTTCATGGGGATCCAGGGACGCACCTACACGATCAAGGGCTCAGCTGACCTGAAGGAATGGAATGACCTGGCTTTTCAGGTCGACGGTGAGGAGGGTGACTTCGATAATGTTCGGGCCGACAAGGTGCGTCAGTTCCGGATTACCGTGCCAAGTGAAGAAGCCGGCGCAGCGGTCAAATTCTTCAAGTTGATGGTTCAATAGATAAAACAATTGCGATTGCGAATCAACAATTGGTTGTGCGCTGTGGTGCTGTCCGGTGGATGCCTCGGGTTGATCGGGTGCAGCACCGGAGAGTCGATGCTCACTGCCACACTGGATGAATTGGACAAGGTAGAGGATGGGTTGCGTTTGAAATCCAGTGGCGAGCTGTTTTCAGGTTTCTTGGTTGATTATTATTCAGGATCAAAAACCAATCAGATGAAGTCACGCTCGCTGATTCGGAATGGCAAGCTTAACGGATTATCGGAAGGCTGGTATACGGACGGCCAACAACAAGTGGCAGAGATGTTTGTGGAAGGCAAATCCCATGGCGTCCGTCTGAAATGGCATCCCAACGGGTGCAAGCAGGCGGAGGACTCGATCGAACATGGCGAACTGAATGGGGTCTGCCGGAAGTGGCACGACAACGGCCAGTTGGCCGAAGAGATGACGATGGTCAACGGTCAGGCAGATGGGCAGGCCCGGTCGTGGCACTCGGATGGCAGCCAAAAGGCGGAAGTTATGATGAAAATGGGTGAAGTGGTCGAGCAGAAATTCTGGGAGCTAGGCGAAAAAACGGCCGGCGAAGAAGCCTTGGCGAAGCAGAGTAACGCAGTGGAATGAAACCACGAAGAACACGAGGAATAAGTGGGAACTAAAAATGATACCGATTGGAGAGCTTCACAACATGCCTGCTTGGCCAACGGTTCTTCCACAGCCCCGCGATCGGAACCTCAATATCCAAACAAGCCACGAAGGGGCGGTACAAGCATCAACCGAGAACTGGGAACCGCGAACGGGACACCAATAGGAGAATATCGAATGTCGAACAGGGAATATTCAAACCAAAAGTGGAAGAGACCGGAACAGATCATTTTGCCGATTTCCTCTGCGGCCCACTTTGCCTCTATGTTGAATAACACTGAACCCTTGACGCCTGCACGTCCGACGGAGGCGCAGATAGTTCCTCTGCCTTTCATCGCGCGCTGGCTGTCGGTTTTATTGCTTGTGGCGTTCAATCAGGCCGGCTTGGCGGCGGATGGGATACTCAGTGGGACTTCTGCCGGGGGGGCAGTCACGGCGGGCAATTACGGCGTGCTGATGTCGCTTGGCCAGCCGGGGCCGGTGGGGACTGCTTCCTCAACTCATTACCAATTATTGGGTGGATACGTGCCGGCGTCCGAGGTTGCGCCGACCGCATCGCCGCCGCCAACGCCGGTGCTAACCGGGGCCACGGAAGGACAGGCGTTTGCAGTGAACGGTTCCGACCTGGCCAACCTCCTGCAGGTCAGTGATCCTGACGGCTTGGGCTACCAATTTCAGTTCACGGCTTCAGCAGGCGAATTGCGCCGGAACGGTGCCACGATCGCCAGCGCCACGCTTGGCCAAGCGGACGATGTGGACTGGATGCCGCCTTCAGGCCAGAGCGGCAGCATCGCTGCCCTTTTAGTGGTGCTGAAGAGAGGAAATTATCCGGACGTAGCCGCGGTGTCGGTGTCCGTTTCCGTGGCCGCGGTCAACGATCCGCCGGTGGCCGTGAACGACGCGGCCTCGGGCAACGAGGATGCAGCCATTACTGGCAACGTGCTCGCCAACGACACCGATCCAGAGGACGGCGAGTTGACCGCTTTGGTCGGGACGCAGCCGCAAAACGGCACGCTGACCCTGGGCAGCGACGGCGCGTACCAATACATGCCGGACGCAAACTGGAACGGCACTGACTCGTTCACCTACACGGCAAAGGACGTTGATGGGCTGCAGGCGATTGCGACGGTGACGCTGACGGTGGCTGCCGCGGACACACCCCAGCAGGTGACGCAAAGCATCTCGCTGGTAGAGGGTTGGAATCTCGTCTCGCTGTACGCCCAGCCGGATGACATGAAGCCATCGACTGTTT
>CAZJRV010000033.1:0-16670 GCA_964548235.1 uncultured Verrucomicrobiota bacterium | reverse complement strand
AGAAACTTTTTGCGCTCGGGGTGGGGCATGTGCGGCGCAAGGACATGGAGCCGGGCGCGCGCTCGGAGGAGCCCGGCAAGGTGACGGATGTGGCGGTGGTGGATTTGACCGACCACGAATGGCGCATCATGGAGGCGGTGAAGCGTGAGTTTGCGCCTGAAGAATTGGTGCAGGATCTGTGGAGCAGTCGGGCGGAGGAAGCGGGGGTGCCGTTGGAGGAGTTTTTCAAAGTCGCGGAAGATTTAAACGAGCGCCGCGTGGTTGGCCGGTTCTCAACCTTTTTGGAACACGTCAAAAAACTTTCCACCGGCGAACAGGTCACGCGCTACAACGCACTATTTCACTGGGCAGTGCCGCCGGGCAAGGAGATCGAAGCCGGTCGCGAAGTGGGTCGGCATTACATCATGACCCACGGCTACTGGCGCGAGGGCGGGCTGGAGTTTAAAAACGTAAACATCATGGGCGTGGCGCACGGCACGGATAAGGACAAAGTACTCGCACACAAGGCGGCCATCGACACACATCTCGCCGAGGCGGGCATTGAGGTGGGCTACACAAACGTCTTCTGGGGCGGCCGCAGTGAGATCAAGCCTTCGGAAATTTCGCCCTTTGCCTATGCTCGCTGGTGTGAAAGCCACGGGATCGATCCGGCGGACATGCAGGCGTAACGGCAAATTTTGGCTGGTTTAGACTGAATTTGAGCCAATTGCGCGTTGACACAGCCCTCGCTCGCCCCTACCTTCCGCGCTCCGGTTTTCCGGACAACTTCAATTCACGATTTATGGCTAAAGCAAAAAAATACGTTTACCATTTTGGTAAAAACAAAACCGACGGCAACGGAACCATGAAGTCGCTATTGGGCGGCAAGGGCGCGAATCTCGCCGAGATGAAGCGCATCGGATTGCCGGTGCCCCCCGGCTTTACCATCACCACCGAGGTGTGCACGTATTATTACGACCACAAAAAAACTTATCCGCGCGAGCTGGCCAAACAGATGGATGAAGGCGTGCGCCTCATGGAGAAGGAACTCGGCAAAAAGTTTGGTGACAAGAAAAACCCGCTGTTGCTTTCGGTGCGCTCCGGTGCGCGCGAGTCCATGCCGGGCATGATGGACACCATCCTAAACCTCGGCCTGAATGACGATACCGTCGAGGCGCTGGCCAAGTTTAGCAATAACCCGCGTTTTGCATGGGACAGCTATCGTCGTTTCATCCAAATGTACGGCGACGTGGTGATGGGCGTGCAAAAGCTGCCGAGCGAAGACGAGGAGCCCTTCGAGTTGGTCATCGAGAAAATCAAAAAGCAACGCCTCGGCGACGCGCATGCGGAAGATACCGACCTCTCCGCCGAAGACCTGCAGGCACTGGTGACGGCCTTCAAAAAGCTTGTCAAACAGCGTACCGGCAAGGCGTTCCCGAACGATCCGTGGCAGCAATTACGCGGCGCGGTGGGTGCGGTGTTCAATTCGTGGATGAACGATCGGGCCAATGTGTATCGCCGCAAATACAACATCCCAGCCTCATGGGGCACGGCGGTGAATGTGCAGGCGATGGTTTTTGGTAACACCGGCGAAACCTCTGGTTCCGGCGTGGCCTTCACGCGTGACCCCGCCAGCGGTGAAAAGGTTTTCTATGGCGAGTTTTTGATGAACGCGCAGGGCGAGGACGTAGTGGCCGGCGTACGCACGCCCGATCCCGTGGCTAAGCTCAAGCGCGTGCAGGCAAAGTCCTACAAAGAGCTCGAGGCCATTCGTGCCAAGCTCGAGAAGCACTTCAAGGACATGCAAGACTTCGAGTTCACCATCGAGGAGGGAAAAGTCTTCATGCTCCAAACCCGCAACGGCAAACGCACCGGCCTTGCCGCCGTGCGGATCGCCTGCGAGATGGTGAAGGAAAAACTCATCAACTGGAAAACGGCCGTCAATCGCGTGCCGGCCGAGCAGCTCGACCAAGTGCTCGCGCCAATCTTCGACGTGGCGGCGCTAAAGAAAACCAAAGTTATTGCCAAAGGTCTGCCTGCCGGGCCGGGTGCCGCTACTGGTCGAATCTATTTTAATGCGGATCGCGCGGAGGCCGCTGCTGGCAAGGGTCAGGCGGTGATGCTCGTGCGCGTGGAGACTTCCCCGGAAGATCTGCGCGGCATGATCGCGGCCAATGGCATCCTCACCGCGCGCGGCGGCGTGAGCAGTCACGCGGCATTGGTTGCCCGGCAAATGGGCAAGGTGTGCGTCTGTGGCGCGGCGGAGCTCGTTGTGGATTACGGCAAGCGCACGCTCACCGTGGGTAAGCTGAAGTTCAAGGAAGGCGACTACATTTCCATCGACGGCACGTCGGGCGAAATTTATGCCGGCGAGGTGAAGACTGCTCCCAGCGAAGTGATTCAAGGATTATTGGAAAACAACGCCAAAGCCAAGCGCGGGCGGACGTACAAAAATTACAATCAACTCATGGGTTGGTGTGAGAAGGCGGCCAAGATGCAGGTGCGCACCAACGCCGATACACCCGAGCAGGTGAAAAACGCCGTTTCATTTGGTGCCACAGGCGTGGGCTTGTGCCGCACGGAGCACATGTTCTTCGAGGGCGATCGCATTGATGTAGTGCGGCAAATGATTCTTGCCGACAACGAAACTGACCGCCGTAAAGCGGTGAAGAAATTGCTGCCCTTCCAGCGTAAGGATTTCGAGGGAATGTTCAAGGCGCTCAATGGCTTGCCAGCGACGGTTCGTTTATTGGACCCGCCATTGCACGAGTTTTTGCCGCACGACAAAAAACAGATTGCTGATCTTGCCAAAAAATTGAATGTGAAGCCGGCGGAGATTCAGCAGCGCGTGAATGACCTCCACGAGTTCAACCCAATGCTCGGCCACCGTGGTTGTCGCTTGGCAATTTCGTATCCGGAGATTGCCGAGATGCAGGCGCGAGCCATCTTCGAGGCGGCGGCGAATGTCCAGAAGAAGGGCATCAAAGTGCAGCCCGAGGTGATGGTGCCGCTGGTTGGTTTCCGTCGCGAGCTAGAGTTGCAATCGGATATCATTCGTCGAGTGGCCAAGGAAGTGAGCGCCAAGAAAAAGGTGAAGCTTAATTATCTCGTCGGCACAATGATCGAAGTGCCGCGCGGCGCGTTGACGGCGGGCGAGATTGCCGAGGTCGCCGAATTCTTTAGCTTTGGTACCAATGACCTTACCCAAACGACGATGGGCATGAGTCGCGATGATTCCGGCTCGTTTCTGCCCAATTATCAGGAACAGGACATCATCGGCAACAACCCCTTCGCCGTGGTGGACCAGACCGGCGTTGGGCAGCTCATGGAAATTGCCGTCAAAAAGGGCCGCAGCACCCGCCCAAGAATTAAGCTCGGCATTTGCGGTGAACACGGCGGGGAACCGAGTAGTGTAAAATATTGCCATACTCTTGGGTTGAACTACGTAAGCTGTTCACCCTTCCGCGTGCCGACCGCAAGACTCGCCGCCGCCCAAGCCGCATTGGCGTAATCTGCTAAACAGTAATTCCAAAATCGCTCAGTTCGCCGGGCGGTTTTTTGTGGAAAAAACTTGTCGTCCCAGCGTTGCAGCGTGACACTTTGTCCGTGAAATACATTATTCTTTTGGGCGCGACACTGTGCTTGTTTGGCGGTTGTCAAGCGGTGGAGTACGCGTTTCGGGATGAAATGGACGCGAAATCCGAGTTGAGCTGGAAAGAGAAGCGGGCGCAATGGGAATTGCAGGATGCAAAATTTCGGTATCAAGATGGAACGCTGGATCGCTACGGCTATAATGTGGTGCGCAAAAGACACGGACTGCGGCCGGTCGATTAATTTATGAAAACATCCATTTGCATTCTACTCGCGTTGGCTTCGATGGGGCTGGCGGTGGAACCCAAATTCCGCTCCCAGGAAATCGATGCCAAAATCGGCATCGGCTACGGCCTGCAATTGGCGGATATGAACGGCGACAAAAAACCTGACATTATCCTGTGCGATAAAGACAAGGTGATGTGGTACGAAAATCCGACGTGGAAGAAACATCAAATCAGCGGCAAACTTACGCCGCGCGACCACGTGTGCATCGCCGCCCGTGATCTTGATGGTGACGGCAAGGCCGAAATTGCCGTGGGTGCCCAGTGGAATATCAACGAGACGACTAATGAGAAATCCTCCGGCGCGGTATTTTATCTTCATCCCACAGCCGACCGTAAAGGCAACTGGAAGCCAACCCGTCATCCGCACGAGCCGACCACTCACCGGATGCATTGGATTAAAGCGCCGGGCGACCGGTTTGAACTCATCGTGAAACCATTACACGGGCGCGGGAATCGTGGCGGCAAAGGAAAGGGAATGGTCGTGCTTTCCTACAAACACAACCCCGGTGCTATTGAACATCTTTGGGAATTGTCTCGGGTTTCTAATTTCATGCACGACAGCCATAATTTTCATCCGGTGAATTGGGACACCGATCCCGAGGAGGAAATTATTCAGGCGGGTCTCGAAGGAGTTTGGCATTTTGATCGGCCGACAAGGGAGGGATCCTGGAAGTCGACGCAGTTGACCAAAAATTATGCCGGCGAAGTGCGCGATGGCAAAACCCCCAGCGGCCAGCGTTTCATCACCACTATCGAGCCGAAGCACGGCACCACTGTCTCGGTGTATTTACAATCCGGCAAATCCTGGAAACGCGTTGTGCTGGACGGGCAACTCAAAGACGGCCACGCGCTGGCTGCGGCGGATTTTCTGGGCACGGGCGGCGATCAAGTGGTGGTCGGTTGGCGTGCGATGACAATGCGTGGCGTTCCCGGCGTGAAACTTTTTGTGCCGCAGAACAAGGAGTACACGAAGTGGAAAACCTATCAACTCAGCGGCAAAGAAACCGCCGTGGAAGACATTAAAGCGGGGGATTTGAATGGCGACGGCAAGCCCGAAATCGTCGTCGCCTGTCGCCAAACGCATAACGTGCGGATTCTTTGGAATGAGTCGAAGTGAACAGGATTGAATGGGCCAATTTGTTTTTCGAACTGATTTCTGGGAAATTTGTTTGATTTCTTGCGATTTTCGGGCAGTATCCGCCTCCATTTCGCCCGAGGGCGTTGGGGGATTTCATGAAACGAACGCATCATTGCAATGAATTACGGCTGGAAAATGCCGACCAAGAGGCCACGCTTTCGGGTTGGGTGCATTCGCGCCGGGACTTGGGCGGGGTGATTTTTATCGATGTGCGCGACCGCGAAGGGCGCACGCAACTGGTTTTTGATCCCCAGGAAACCGACTCCGAATTGGTGGAATCGGCAGGCAAGCTGCACAGCGAAAGCGTCATTAGCGTCTCCGGCAAGGTGCGTCAACGGCCCGATGACACGGAGAATGCCAAGATCCCCACCGGCCAAATCGAGATCGTGGCGGGCGCGATGGAGGTGCACAATGCCGCGGCAGTTTTGCCTTTCCAAATCGATGACCCCGAGGCGGCGGCCAAGGTGAACGAGGAGTTGCGGTTGCAATATCGTTACCTCGATTTGCGGCGGCCGGAGATGGCGCGCAACCTTCGGCTGCGCAGCAAGGTGGCCACCGCGACGCGCGTGTTTATGGACGAGCAGGGGTTTTTGGAAGTGGAGACGCCGACGCTGTTCAAGTCCACCCCCGAAGGCGCGCGCGAATTTCTTGTGCCCAGCCGCATCTCGCCCGGCGAATTTTATGCGCTGCCGCAATCACCGCAGCAATTCAAGCAAGTGCTGATGTGCGCGGGGGTGGATAAATATTTTCAACTCGCGCGCTGTTATCGTGATGAGGACTTGCGCGCGGATCGGCAGCCGGAATTTACGCAAATCGATATCGAAATGTCCTTCATCGATCGTGAAGACATTTACGCGCTCATTGAGGGCTTGTTGAAAACGATTTGGAAAACTGCGCTCAACTACGATGTGCCCACGCCGTTCCCGCGCATTCCGTATCGCGAGGTGATGGATCGTTACGGCAGCGACAAGCCGGACACGCGCTACGCGATGGAGATTGCTGATTTCACGGAGGATTTCGCCGCGAGTGGGTTCAAGGTATTCAGCGGCGCGGTGGAGCGGGGCGGAGTGGTGAAAGCCATCAACGTCAAGGGCTTTGCGTGCGTGACACAGGGCCAAATGGAAACGATGACTGACATCGCAAAGGGCCTCGGCGCAAAGGGGCTCGCATTCATCAAAGTGGAAAACGGCGAATGGAAATCGCCCATTGTAAAATTTTTCAGCGATGCCGAGAAGGCGGCTTTAACCGAGAAACTCAACATCGAGGAGGGCGATCTCATTCTCTTTGCTGCTGATGAATGGCTTAACGCCTGTGAAATCCTCGGGCGCATTCGCCATTACGCCGCGGGCAAACTCGTGGAGTTGGGCAAGCTGAAGATTCCGGCGGATCAATTCAATTTCCTTTGGGTGATTGAGTTCCCGCTGCTGGCTTTCGATCGCGAAATGGATCGCTGGTTTTCGAGCCACCACCCCTTTACCGCGCCGGTTGAGGAAGATGCGGGCAACCTTGAAAGCGATCCCAAAAGCGTTCGCGGCCAGCATTATGATGTGGTAGTGAATGGCGTGGAACTGGGCGGCGGCTCGATTCGGATTCATCAGCCGGATTTGCAGAAAACTATTTTTGAGGATTTGCTCCAATTATCGCCGGAGGTCACGCAGGCGCGCTTTGGTTATATGCTCGATGCCTTCAAGTACGGCGGCCCACCGCACGGCGGCATTGCGCTGGGTTTTGACCGGTTGATCGCGCTGCTGTGTGGCGCGGACAGCATTCGCGATGTGATCGCGTTTCCCAAGACCGCCAAGGGCTCGTGCTTGATGACCGAAAGCCCGGCGGCGGTGGAGGCAAAGCAATTGCGTGATTTACATATTGATTTAAAAGTGGCCAAACAAGCCAAATGAAATTCTGGAACATGGGAAAAGACAAAGAAAAGGAATCCGCTGAACAACCGGAGATGACCGCGCTGGAAAAGCGTCTCGCCGAAAAAGCGGCGCAGGAGGCTTATGAGGAAAACGAGCCTGTCGGTCCGAAATCTTTCAAGGAGGCGCAGGCGATGATTGTTGACCTAAATGAGCGCCTCGTTCGACAAGCCGCCGATCTCGACAATTTTCGCAAGCGCGCCCAGCGCGAAAAGGATGACGCGCGTCAGTTCGCAAACCAGAACCTTTTGGAAAAACTGCTTCCGGTGCTGGACAATTTTGAAATGGCCCTCGCTGCTGCCGAAAAGGCGGATCCTGCAATCCGGGATGGAGTGCAAATGATTTATGATCAGCTTCTGGGCGTGCTTAAAGATGCCGGTGTAGAATCGGTGGACGCAGTTGGCGAGGCATTTGACCCAAATTTGCATGAGGCCATTTCCCAAAATCATACTGAAGACGCAGAGGAAGGCACCGTGCTGCAACAAGTGCAGCGCGGTTATAAACTCAACGACCGCCTCGTGCGCCCTGCCCGCGTGGTTGTCGCCGCGGCACCCGTGGTGGAAATTAAGTCCACGGAGACCTGATGGCCAAGCGCGATTATTACGAAGTGCTCGGCGTAGGCAAAGAAGCTGGCGCGGATGAAATCAAAAAGGCTTACCGCAAACAAGCCGTGAAGTTTCATCCGGACAAAAACCCGGACAACAAGGCTGCCGAGGAAAAATTCAAGGAAGTCGGCGAGGCTTACGAAGTGCTCAGTGACGACCAAAAAAAGGCCGCCTACGACCAAATGGGCCACGCCGCATTTGAGGGACCCGGTGGTGGAGCTGGCTTTCACGGCGGAGTGGATGCGGCGGATCTCTTCAATCAAGTTTTCGGTGGCGGCGGAGGCGGCGGCTTTTTTGATCAAATCTTCGGCGGAGGCGGTCAACAGCGCGATCCGAGTGGTGCCCAGCGTGGCGCGGATTTGCGTTATGATATGGAGATCGATTTTGAAGACGCCGTGCTCGGTTGCGAAAAGAAAATCACCATTACCAAGCTCGACGGCTGCGAAAAATGCGATGGCACCGGCGCGGCCGCCGGCAGTGGACGCAAGCGTTGCGGCACTTGCAACGGTCAGGGGCAGGTGGTGGCGCAGCGTGGATTTTTCCGAATGCAACAAACCTGCCCTCATTGCGACGGGATGGGCACGGTCTTGGAAAAGCCCTGCGGGGATTGCCGCGGTAGTGGTCGGTGTGAAAAGAAAAGCACCATCACCCTAAAGGTGCCCGAAGGCGTGGATACCGGAACACGCCTGCGCAGTGGCGGCAATGGTGAAGGCGGATTGCGCGGCGGACCCAATGGTGATTTATACGTGGTGCTGCACGTGCGGCCGCACGAGATTTTTGACCGTGAGGAGGATGACCTGATCTGTGAAGTGCCAATCAGTTTTGTGACGGCAGCACTGGGAGGTGAATTGAAGGTGCCCACGCTCAAAGGCAGTGCGAGCATCAAGATCCCCGCCGGCACGCAGTCGGGCACCACCTTTCGGCTCAAGGGGCGCGGCGCGAAAAACCTGCAAGGCTACGGCACGGGCGACCTCAATGTGCGCGTGAATGTGGAGGTGCCCGCGCGGCTCAACAAGGAGCAAAAGGCCAAGCTGCAGGAATTTGCAGACTTGTGCGGGGACGATGTGAATCCGCAAAGCAAAAGTTTTCTGGAAAAGGCCCGCAACCTCTTCAACTGATGCATCGTTTTTATCTTCCGCCAGAGCGCGTGACCGAGGGCGAGTTGACACTTGATGAACGCGAAAGCCATCATGCCGCCACCGTGCTGCGTGTACGCGCGGGAGAACGCGTGGCCGTCTTGGACGGCGCAGGCCGCGAATTGATGTGCACCGTGGCCACGCTGGACAAACGGGCGACGCGTTTGTCGGTGCAGCAGGAAAACCGCATTGAACCGCTGCCCTATCGCATCACGCTTCTTCAAGCGCTGACAAAGGGGAAGTCGATGGATTTCATCATCCAAAAAGCCACGGAACTGTGCGTGCACCGCGTGGTGACGCTGGCGGCCGGCCGTTCCGTGACACAGGTGGAGGATGGCGCGGCGAAGGTGGATAAGTGGCGAGCGATTGCCATCGATTCCATCAAACAATGCGGCAGCCCTTGGTTGCCTGTGATTGAGCCACCGGTCACTCCGCGTGAATTTTTGGCACGCGATGAGACTTTCGATCTCCCGCTCATCGCGAGTCTACAGGGCCGCACGCGACATCCGCGTGAGTACATCTCTACTTACAAATCTGAACACAGTGCGCCGCCGGATTCCATTTGCGTGTGGATTGGCCCGGAAGGCGATTTTACGCCGGAAGAGAGCAATGAAATTCTTTCCGCCGGCGCACATCCAATCACGCTGGGCAAAGCCATTCTGCGCAGCGAGACGGCCGCGCTCTATTGCCTGTCGGTGCTGAACTACGACATGCAGGCCGCGCCGACCGGCTAGTCCTCTTTCCCGGCATCCGGTTCGAGCAGTTTCTTGATATCCGGCTGTTCCAGCAAGGGGGCAATCATCGTGTTGGAGGCGGCGAACGCCGGGATGTTAAATTGTTTATGCGTGCCGGGCTGGGCGTGAAGCGTGAGCGAAGTCTTCAGCGAAGCGGCGGCCTCGTTTGTCTTCTTCAACTGCATCTGCGTTCGGGCCAGATTATACCAGGCTACCGGGTCCTCGGGTATCAAATTGGCAAGTCTCTTGCAGGCAATTTCCTGATTCGGGTAATCGGCCGCATACTCATACGCCTGCGCCAAAGCGGCGAGGCTTTGTTTGTTGGTTGTCATTTTGGATTGAAACAATTCAATCATAGCCGGCAAATCCGAGAGCTTGCCCGACAACGCCTTAACATAAACCGCATTGCTGAAATAATCTGCGTTGCCAGGATCGCGCTTGAATCGGTTCAGGTAAATCTCGACGGATTTGATGGTTGATTTAAGGAGATCCAGCCGTTTCCGGTTTTCCTCTGAAGGCACCAATTCCTGCAGCAACCCCGCTGCCTCGAGTGCTTTGGCATTGTCATGGGCGGCCAAGTGAAGATCAATTTCACGGTTGAGTGCCTGAGTGATCATCTGGTCCGTTTGCGGAAAATGGGGGTCCAGTTTTTTGAAGGCAAGAATAACCTCAACGGCATCGCGGTGGCGCTCCAGTTCACCCAGCAGTGCGGTGTAGCGGATGACCGCTTCCGGGCTGATGGGCCCAAAGGCGAATGCTTGGCGGTAGGCATACTCTGCTTCGCGCGCATAGCGCCGACGCAATTCGCTGCCCAAGGGGTGGCGCCGCATGCGCCAGGCGTAAACATTACCAATGGAGCCGCGTAGTTTGGAAAATCCCTTTTGCGCCTGCTTGTCGCGCAGGAATCCGGGGTCGCCCCGAAAGCCCTGCAGATCACGGCGTAAATAGGTTTTTTCCACCCATTCACAGATTTCCTTGACCGGCATCTCGGCATGGATGGGGTTGCCAATCAGGCGCTGTGAGTACGTGTTCCAAAAATCCCGGTCGCGAGCCAATACGGCCTTGGAAAGCTCACTGAATTTCGGGATGCGGCGCGTTTGTACAGCCATGCGCAAGGGGATTCCGTCCGCGGTGTGGAGGTTGATGTGGCGCGGCGGCATCACCACATATTGACCGCCATGGATAATTTCCACCGCCGCAATGCCGGTGCGATTATCCACTTTGGTGACACGCAACTTGGCGTGTTTTTGGGGTTGAAGGCTCCCGGAAAGGATGGAATCAAAAACCTGCAGCACCTCGTGCGTTTGGAAATTGTATCCGGCCAATTCCGGGTCCACTTCGGCATGGGTGATTTGATAGGCTGCGCCTTTAGCAATGCGCTTCAATTTCACCTTTAGCCGGGCTACGTTGGTGCGTTCGCCGGTGACGAATAGGGTTTCCGGTGGTTTCAGTTCAAATCGTCCGGCATTCTCCATCCGAACGGCCGATGGCATTCCATTGGTGTGGGTTGCCGCCACAAAAAATTTCCCCGTTGCAACCGGTTTCATCGAATCCTCATCCGGCTTGGAGTGGAGGAAAAGTTCATCACCCAGTTTCAGCCGGGCAATGGCATTGGTGGGGTTTAATGGCGCGGGAGAGATGGCGGTGATTTCAAATTCCTGTTCCGCCTCCAGTTTCATGATGATGCCGTGCGGCTGGATGTACGGGTACATCCACTCAAGGGGGAAACTTTCTTCCACATAAAACTCATGCGAAGGATTGGTCTCAAAAATCATCTTGGTGAGGCGGGCGTTGATGGCCATCACTGAGCCGGTGCCGCGCACCTGCATTTGTGGGTTGTTCGGGATGGGCATGGGCTTTTGGCAGCGCGGACAGGGCAAGCCGCCTTGAGCGGTGATTTGCCGGAAAGCCATCATTTCGTTTCGGCCGATGGTGATTTGTTGGCGGGTGCCGCAGGCTTGGCATTGGAAAGGGTAGGAGACCGCCACGTTTTCGTTATGGGCAAGCTGCCCAAGGGACATCCGGCGAACGGCATCCTGCAGGTAATCGTTGAAGGCAAACTGGTTGTCCAGCGTGGTGGGTGTGTGGATTTCATTTTTTGGATACACCCCGCGCGCGCGGCGCGAATCTTCCACGCGTTGACCCAGGCCGGTAAACAGGTCATCGGCCTTTAGCGCGATTGAATGGGCAATGGGCGGCAGGGCGAGGATTGCGCCGATGATGAAGGTTCCGGCCCACAGTCCGGCACCAATCATTTCGCGGCGGCACGATTCGCCTGTGCTCCGCAACAGCGAGGCGTGGATCAGCATCCCCGCGCCGAACAGCAGTCCAAGCAAAGCCAGGAAATAAAGTGTGCCACGCCGCTTGAGAGCCTTGGCCCGTGCATCAGCGGTGAGGGCCTGATCGGGATCCAGCTTGTCTGCCAGATTTCGGAAGAAATCCACATCCACTTGCGCGCTGCGGTTGTAATGGGCGCGGATGTATTGCAGATATGTGCCATCCGCCAACGCATTTTGGGTGATGATGTAAACATCGCGCCGGTCAAATTCTTTATCCCTCTTGTATTTGGGTGCCATGAAGCTCTCGCAAAAAATCATGTACGTGGGTGCGAACCGTCCCGGATCCGTGCCGCCGAAGAGGATGGCGTTCTTGGCCATTTCCGGGTAACGCCCAAAGGGTGGCGAAAACATATCGTGTCCGTACCAATAGCCAAAGAGGTGGCCGCGTTGCTCGTTGACCGCCCAGTTGGAGAGTGCCGGGCGGGTGGGGAGGAGAACAATAAGCGCGATGGCTAGTGCGAGCAGGCTTGTGCGGCCCACGGCGGGGGAAGCCAAACGTATTAGCGCGCAAACCAGCAGCAGCAGGATTAAAGACAAACCGATTATCGCCGCGGACTTGGGGAGGAAAAAATCGGTGGCATTGAATATCCAAATTGCGTCGATGATTTCCAAAATTACCAGCAGGGAAAGAAAGCCCGCAAATGCAGCGGCGAGTTTGCGTTTGCTGACGGCGAGTGTGGCGGCGATTAAGGCGAGTCCCAGTCCCGCCCCCAGTGCGATGAAAAGGTGCGTGGCGGTGAAGAACACTTTGAAGAGATGGCGGTTCTGCTCGTCGGCGGTGGGGTTGAGCAGGAAAATGAGGATTAGCGTAAAGGAGACAAAGATGCCCGTGAGCGCTGCGATCCAGCACCGTTCGCGCAGGGCCATCCATGGCAGCAGCACCAGGGGAACAAAGGCCAGCAGTAGATAACTGAGGCTGAATTCCTGAGCCGCCTCTTCCCAGTAGACATAGGTCTGTCCGCCGTTGAATTGTGTGCGCCGGGGTGCTTCTTTCGGTCTGGGTGGTATGTAATCACGATCAAAAAACATACGGGTCAAGTTTGAGGGCGCAATGCGGTCGTATTGGCCCCGCGTGATGGCGTGCTTGAAACCCTGCTCCGTGCGCGGGTAAGCCCAGTTCATGGGTGGGTTGGTCATCGAAGCCAGAGGCATATACAGGTAAAATGCCGCGCCTAGCAGCCAAGCAGCGCGGGTATTGAGCATCGGTATCCAATGGCGCAGCAGTGCCGGGGTTTTATCATCCCGTGGCGTGAGCCATGTGAAGAGGGCCGTGGCACCCAGCAAAAGGGCATTCATCCCCGCCCACGCCTTCACAGCACTGGCGGCGCTGGCAAATTCTTTTGCATGATGATGCGTGTTCCAAGTCCAGCCAAACATCAGGGCCGAAAACAGGTAGATGGCCACGCCCCCAATCGTCACCAGCGCAAGGGAGCTGGGGTTCAGGGTTTTGCCAAATCCGCCGTGACGGCCTTTCTCGTACAGCACGTGCCCCAGCAAAAGGGCAATCATACCCACGCCGATGAGGTTGTAGAGGATGAAAACGCCCGGCTCACTGTCCGGCGGCGCGCCCTCGGCGGGCAGGGTGGCGAACAAGCCAAGTATGTAAATCACGCAATTAAATAACAAAAAGTCCTTCGCAAGGTGGCGGTCGCCCAGCAGCACAATGGCCTCGATTCCGATGGCTGCGAGAAGGAGGGTTTGGTGGTTGGCAAAACAAAGCCCAAAACAGAAATAGGCGAGATACAGCGGCCAGCGTTCCGAGGGACGGAAATACCAGCGCATCATCAGTGCGAGCACCGCCATAAAGGTGAAGATTCCCAGCGTGTACACCTCCACGATTACCGCCTGGCTCCACATGAATCCGTTGAAGGCGAGTAACAACCCGGCGGTGAGGCCCGAGGCAAGGCCGATGGCGTTGCGTTGACGATCTTTCAATTCGTGGAAAAAATCGATGCCCTTGAGAATCAGCTGCGCGGAGCGTGAAACCATGAGCGCCAGCAACCCGCAAGCAAGTGCGGCGGCAACTGCGGAGGAAAGGGCAACGCGCCAAGCGATGTTCCCGAAAGGCAGTTTGGTAAATGCCCACGTGTAAAGCGTCCACACCGGATAGCCCGGCGGATGCGGCACGCCGGCGTACATGGAGCCCACCGCCAGTTCGCCCGAGTCTTCCAAAGTGAGGTCCGGCGCGAGGGTATAAAAATACACGCCAAACGAAATCAACGTGGCCAGCGCGAAGGCCAGCCAATCGCACCGGCGGAAAAAGGGCCGGGTTTTCGCGGGCGTGTCGGGTTTAGTTGAGGGCCTTGGCGCGGCCTTGGGCTGATTGATGAAAGGAACCGAGGCGGGATCCGGAGTTTGCAAAGACTTGGGAAACCGTTTCTTGCCGCGCTTTCCTTTGCTCATAGTGGTTTGACGAGGTTCACCTCCAAAAGGGGATTAACTGGCCAAAACAGGGTTATGTCGAACCAAAGTTATTCCTGCGCAAAAAACAACACACTGGCCAAAAGCCGCTAGTTCATCTGTGTTGAATAAGTGAATTCAGACCAGAAAACATCATAAAAATGCGAAAATGGCTTGTTTTGAAAACCATATTTAGCTTGGCACACGGGTTGCTCTAGGGCTTCGGATTGCTTTGCAATCCACCGGTGCGGCTGCTCGCGTTGCCCCGGTTTCTGGCCATATTGCGGGCAGGAGAACAACAGCACATGAAAAAACTAGAGGCAATTATCAAGCCATTCAAACTCGAGGAAGTGAAGGACGCCCTCGCCGAAGTCGGCATCGAGGGCATGACCGTCGCGGAAGTGAAAGGTTTCGGCCGCCAAAAAGGCCACACCGAAATCTACCGCGGCAGTGAATACACCGTCGACTTCCTGCCCAAGATCAAACTGGAAGTCGCCGTGACCGATGGCAACTTGGAGGCCGCCATCAAAGCCGTGGCCGACAGCGCCAAGACCGGCAAGATCGGTGATGGTAAAATCTTCGTCAGTACCATCGACGAAGCCATTCGCATTCGTACCAATGAAAAAGGCGACGAAGCCGTTTAACTTTAACCCTCAAATTCCCTGAACTATGAAAAAACTCTTTCCCATTTTGACAATGGCTCTGGCGATCTTCGCCGGCAGCCTATCCATTGAAACTCACGCTAAAGAACTCAATGCAAATGACGTATTGACCGCTGAAGAAAAAATAACCGCTGACGCTGAAAAGGCAAAGGCAGATGCTTGGGTAGAAGGCAAGGATTTGGCTGAAAAATACACCGGTTTAGATGACGATGGAAAGTTAGCCAAAAATAAATACAAGATAGATGCTTATCACAAATCTGGCGACACTGCCTGGATGATTGTTGCCACCGCGCTGGTGTTGCTGATGACCATCCCGGGGTTGTCCCTTTTTTACGGTGGGCTCACTCGCAAGAAAAATGTTCTTTCCATGCTGGTGCAATGTTTTGCCGTCACGGCGTTGATGTCTTTGCTTTGGGTCATTTACGGTTATTCGTTTGCCACGGCAGGCGACGGGAAAATATTCGGCGATTTCTCGGTTTTGTTTCTCGATGGAATCACGCCTGATTCCATGAGTGGCACTTTTCCGGAATCCGTTTTTGTCACTTTTCAAATGACATTTGCGATCATCACTCCGGCACTCATTGTGGGTGCTTTTGCTGAGCGCATGAAATTTAGCGCGGTGATGATTTTCCTGGTCATTTGGTTCACTTTTTCCTACTGCCCGGTTTGGCACATGGTTTGGAACCCGAACGGATACCTTGCCAGTACTTGGGAGGCCATTGATTTTGCCGGCGGCACGGTCGTTCACATCAATGCGGGTGTGGCCGCCCTCGTCGCGTGCATCATGCTTGGCAAGCGCAAGGGATATCCGGATAGCCCCATGCCGCCGCACAACGTGCCGTTCGTCTTGATTGGTGCGGCACTATTGTGGGTTGGTTGGTTTGGCTTTAACGCCGGCAGCGCAGTGGCTGCCAATGGTCAGGCCGGCATGGCACAATTAGTGACGCAAGTGGCTACGGCCGCAGCCGCGTTTACGTGGATGATGGTTGAATGGTGCGGCAAAGGGAAGCCCACTGCGATCGGGTTGGCCACCGGCGCAGTTGCCGGCCTTGTGGCCATTACGCCGGCATCCGGAAGTGTAGGGCCGATGGCGGCGATCGCCATTGGTGTTACTGCGGGCATCGTCTGCTATTGGGCCGCCACCTCGCTCAAACAAAAGCTCGGCTACGATGACAGCTTTGATGTCTTCGGCGTACACGGCGTGGGCGGCATCGTGGGCGCATTGCTCACCGGCGTATTTGCCTTCTCCGATGAAGGCCGCGAGATCATCAAAAACCAGTTTACCGGTCAGCTGATGAGCGTGTTGGTGACCGTTATTTGGAGTGCGGTGGTAACATTTATCGCCATTAAAATTGCTGGTGCACTTTGCGGCGGCATTCGGGTTGATGAAGAAACGGAAATGGAAGGACTTGACGTGAGGGACCATGGTGAGGATGGTTACTCGCTCTAACCCACAGGGATTCTCCGGCCTCCGGTCGCGTCGGTTTGGCGCGGCCGGATGGCTTGGGAGCAATCTATTATTGGCGAAAGCCGTTTAACATAAAACAGATACAGCAATACAAATGAGCAAACATAAGTTGGAATACATCTGGCTCGACGGCTACAAGCCCACTCAGAGCCTGCGCAGCAAAACCAAAGTCGTCAGCAATTTCGGCGGCAAACTTGAGGACGCCGAGGACTGGAACTTTGACGGATCCTCCACCGAGCAAGCCGACGGCGGTGAATCGGATACGCTACTCAAGCCCGTGGCCGTGTATCCGGACCCCGATCGCTTTGGCGGCAATGGCTGGCTGGTGATGTGCGAGGTGCTTAACGCGGATGTAACTCCGCACGAGTGCAACGGACGCGCCACCTTCGAGGATGTCGACGCGGATTTCTGGTTC